>NZ_JASPJZ010000023.1:0-34648 GCF_030232385.1 Corynebacterium sp. MSK006 | reverse complement strand
CGGCGGAGTTCTGCCAGGCCGACCACGACACCGCCTGGGTGCGTGGCGGGTTGACCAACATCAACAATTTGACGCCGCTGTGCAGGTACCACAACGCCGCCAACGACGACGACCCTGACGGGCCGGTCCGTCACGGGCGGGTCGAGCGTGACAGGTTGGATGTCTTCCGGGTGTTGCCCGGTGGAAGGAAGCAGCGGGATGCCACGCCGACTCTGGCGCGTCGGATGGTGGCCGAGCACGCCGCCGGCCGCACCACCCGGGCCGCTTAAGCGGCCCGGCTCACCTGGGCTGGCCGGAAGCCCCGCGGACGCGCGGTAGTGCGTGGGAGATCCTCGCTGCTGCCGGCACGTCGCCGAATCACACAACCCGGCCCACTGGCCGGGCGATTCGGCATGCGCGAAACCGCAGACCGGCCGCACCGACGTGCCCCGACGCAACGCGCAAGGACGCCCCGCAGCCCAGGTGGCGGGGCGTCGGAAATTGAAGGCGGCTCAGCGCGCCAGGCGCGCGATGGCGTCGACCAACCCGGCCAACGCCTTGCCGCGGTGCGACAGCGCGTCCTTCTCCTCCGCACTCAGCTGCGCCGAGGAACGCGGCGCCGCAGCCCCGACGGCGTCCTCCTCCGCGGGCACGAAGAGCGGGTCGTAGCCGAACCCGTTCTCCCCGACCGGCTCACGCAGCAGCCGGCCCTCCCAGCGGCCCTCGGACAGCGTCTCCTCGCCGTCGGGGGTCACCAGCGCGCACACGGAGACGAAGGCGCAGCCACGGCGCTCGTCCGGGACGTCGCCCATCTGCGCCAGCAGCAGCGAGTTGTTCGCCGCGTCGTCACCGTGCCCGCCCGACCAGCGCGCCGAGAGCACACCCGGCATGCCGTTGAGCGCCTCGACGGCCAGGCCCGAGTCGTCGGCCACGGTGACCAGGCCCGTCGCCGCCGCGCCCGCGCGCGCCTTGATCAGCGCGTTGTCCGCGAACGTGCGGCCCGTCTCCACCGGCTCCGGGTAGGCCGGCGCATCGGCGAGCGGGACGAGCTCGACATGGTCGAGCCCCGCGGCGTCGAGAATCCGGCGCAGCTCCGCGAGCTTCTTGGGGTTGTTCGAGGCGACCAGCAGACGCATGCGCTCAGTCCTCGGCCAGCGCCGCGCGCTGCGCCTCGACCAGCTCACGGCAGCCCTTCTCCGCGACGGTGAGGAACAGCCCCAGCTGCTCGCGGGTGAAGGTGCCGTTCTCGCCGGTGCCCTGGATCTCGACGAACTGGCCCTCGGAGTTCATCACCACGTTCATGTCGACCTCGGCGCGGGAGTCCTCCTCGTAGGGCAGGTCCAGGCAGACGTGGCCCTCGATCAGGCCCACGGACACGGCCACGACCGGCTCCTTGAGCGGGTTGCCCGGTACCACGCCGCGGCCCTTGAGCTCCTTGATCGCGTCGGCCAGCGCCACGTAGGCGCCCGTGATCGACGCGGTGCGGGTGCCGCCGTCGGCCTGCAGCACGTCGCAGTCGATCTGGATGGTGTTCTCGCCGAGCTCGGACAGGTCCACCGCGGCGCGCAGGGAACGGCCGATCAGGCGCGAGATCTCCTGGGTGCGGCCCTTGAGCTTGCCCTTGACGGACTCGCGCGGCATGCGCTCGTTGCTGGCGGCCGGCAGCATCGCGTACTCGGCGGTCAGCCAGCCCTCGCCGGAGTCCTTCTTGAAGCGCGGCACGCGCTCCTCCACCGACGCGGTGCACATCACGCGCGTCTCGCCGAACTCGACGAGCACGCTGCCGGCCGGGTTCGAGGTGAAGTTGCGGGTGATGCGCACCGGGCGCATCTCGTCCTGGGCGCGCCCGTCGGCGCGGCGGTAGCTCTGCGTGAAACTCATGCGCCCAGGCTACCGCGCCGGGGCGGCTCAGACGGTGTAGACGGTGCCGGGGTCGCCGAACTCGACGGGCCCGCCGAACTCCTCGGCCGCCGCCGCCACGGTGGCCTGCTTGTCCACCCACGGCGGCACGTGGATGATCACCAGGTGCTTCGCCCCGGCCAGGCGCGCGGCACGTCCGGCCTCGGCGCCGTTCATGTGCATGCCGGGCACGTCGTCGCCGGAGTCGGTGCCCCAGTTGGCCTCGCACAGGAACAGGTCGACGTCGCGGGCGGCCTCGACGAGCTGGTCGTTGTAGGCGGTGTCGCCGGAGTAGGCCAAGGTCGCGCCCGTGGTGTGCTCCTCGACGCGCAACGCGTAGGCCTCGACGGGGTGGACCATCGGGTAGGGCGTGACGGTCACACGGTCGACGATCTCGGGCTGGTGGGCGCGCCACGGCGTGAACGCGAAGGTGTCCGAGAGGTCGTCGACGCCGTCAGGCTGGTCGTCGGAGGACAGCCGCCCGAAGAAGACGGGCGCGGGCTTCGGCGCGTAGAGCAGGCTGCGCGCGACCGCCGGCGCGTCCGGGTGGAAGCGGCGCCAGACCATCAGCGAGGGGAAGTCGAGGCAGTGGTCGGCGTGCAGGTGCGAGAACAGCACGTGCACGCTGGCCGGGTCGATGAACCGCTGCAGCCGGGCCAGGGTGCCGGGGCCCAGGTCGAGGACCACCCCCGGGGCGTTGTCGACCTCGAGGAGGTAGCCGGAGGCGGGGTTGTCGGGAGCGGCCAGACTGCCCGAGCTTCCTAGGATGGTCAACCTCATGCACTCAACAGTGCCACGCCCGGCAAAATATTTCGAACGCCTCGCCCCGCCGGGATCAGCTCCAGGCGATGTCGGTCTCGCGGACCTGCGCCAGCTCGGGGCCGAGGAAGCGGTGCGCGAGCGCGGCGAAGGTGCGGGGGTCGCCGGTGGACTCGAAGGTGCGCGTGGGCGGCCCGTCGACCTCGGGGTCGCGGAAGAGGTCGTGTTCGGCGAGGGCGCGCAGGGTGTCCTTGGCGGCCTCCTCGGCGGACGAGACGAGCGTGACGTTGTCGCCGACGGCGAGCTGGATGACGCCGGAGAGCAGCGGGTAGTGCGTGCAGCCGAGGACGAGCGTGTCGACTCCGGCGGCCTGCAGCGGCGCGAGGTAGCCCTCGGCCACCCCGAGGATCTGGCGCCCGGAGGTCACGCCGCGTTCGACGAAGTCGACGAAGGCGGGGCAGGCGGCGGCGGTGACCTCGATGCCGGGGGTGACGGAGAAGAGGTCCTGGTAGGCGCCGGAGGTGATGGTGCCGCGGGTGCCGATCACGCCGATCTTGCCGTTGCGCGTGGTGGCCACGGCACGCCGCACGGCGGGCCGGATGACCTCGATGACGGGGACGTCGTAGCGTTCGCGGGCGTCGTGCAGGAACGCCGAGGAGGCGGTGTTGCAGGCGATGACGAGCGCCTTGCAGCCGCGGCCGACGAGTTCGTCGGCGATGTCGGCGGCGAGCCGGCGTACCTCGGCGATGGGGCGCGGGCCGTAGGGGGCGTGCGCGGTGTCGCCGATGTAGGCCACGGATTCGTTGGGCAGCTGGTCGACGATTGTGCGCGCCACGGTCAGCCCGCCGAGGCCGGAGTCGAAGATGCCGATGGGTGCGCTGGTGTCCTTCACGTCCCCCGATCCTATCGCGGGTGTTCAATTGCCGACGTCGCGCCCGTCGCCGCCGGTGCGTTTGTTGCGCGGTTGCGTGGGGGCGCGCGAACGCCCCGGCGCCCGGGCGGCCGCGCCGTTACGATCGGGGGTGTGAACGCGTCGAACCGCACCTCCGCCCCTGACCCGGCCCGCGTGCAGGTGGGTGCCTCCGACCTGGAGGTCTTCCCCCTGAACCTGGGCGGCAACACCTTCGGCTGGACCGCCGACAAGGCCACGAGCTTCGAGATCCTGGACGCCTACCGCGAGGCGGGCGGCAACTTCGTCGACACCGCCGACGTCTACTCCCGGTGGGGCGAGGGCCTCTCGGGCGGCGAGAGCGAGCAGGTCATCGGCGCCTGGCTCGCCGAGCGCGGCTGCGCCGACGAGGTCGTGGTGGCCACGAAGGTGGGCAAGCTGCCGCCGAATGACACGGTCACGGCCGCGGCGGTGACCGCCGGCTGCGAGGACTCGCTGCGCCGGCTGGGCCTGGAGACGATCCCGCTGTACTACCTGCACGCCGACGACCCGCAGGTGCCCGTCGAGGACCAGGTGGAGGCGATGGCCGGGCTCGTCGAGGCGGGCAAGATCCGCCACGTGGGCCTGTCGAACTACCCGGCGGACCGGATGCGGGAGTTCTTCCGGGTCTCCCGGGGCACCCCGGCGTTCCCGGTGGCGGTGCAGCCGCACTACAACCTGCTGCACCGCGCGGAGTACGAGACGCAGCTGCGCCCGGTCGTCGAGCAGTACCGCCCCGGGGTCTTCCCCTACTTCGCGCTGGCCTCCGGCGTGCTGACGGGCAAGTACCGCAGCGCGGCGGACGTGGCGGGCACGGCGCGCTCGCGGTTCACCGAGGGCACGGTGACCCCGGAGGCGCTGCGCGTGGTCGCGCGCCTGGAGCAGGTCGCCGCGATGCACGATGTCGAGGTGCCCACCGTGGCGCTGGCCTGGCTGCGGGCGAAGGGCGCGACGGCGCCGATCGCCTCGGTGTCCGGGACCGGTCAGCTCGACGCCCTGGTGGCGGTGGCCGGCCTGCAGCTCAGCCCGGCGGAGGTCACCTCGCTGGACGCGGTCAGCGACCCCTACGCCTGACCCGCCGCGTTCAGAACCGGCTGGACCAGCCGGGGTCACCCTGCTGGCCCGTGCCGAAGTTGCCGGCGGGCCCGAAGCCCTGCTGACCGGTGCCGGAACCGCCGCCGTACCCGCGTCCGAGGCCGCGGCCGGACGAGGCGCGCGGGGCCTTGTTCTTCGGCGGGTCGTCGGAGGTAATGATCATCCCGGCGAGCACGCCACCGATCGCGCCGAAGAGGTGCGCCTGCCAGGACATCCCCGGGGTGCCGGGCAGCACGCCCCACAAGAGGCCCGAGTACGAGATGAACAGCACCACCCCGAGCGCGATCTGGCCCAGCGAGCGGTTGAAGATGCCGCGGATGAGCAGGTAGATCAGCCATCCGTAGACCAGCATCGAGGCGCCGATGTGGTTGGTGCCCACCCCGCCGAAGAACCAGGTGCCGGCCCCGCCGACGACCACGACGAAGGCCGTGACCTCCCAGAAGGCCCGCCTGCCCGACAGCCCGACGAGGAAGGCGAAGATCGCCCCGGGCACGGAGTTCGACGTCAGGTGCGAGAAGTCCGCGTGCAGCACCGGGGCCGTGGCGATGTGCCACAGGCTCGACGGGTCGAGCGGGTGGATGCCCAGCGCGACCAGGTTGCCGCCGAAGAGGAACACGTTGACCAGGTGCACCGCCCAGAGGACCACGAGGTATCCGACGGCGCAGGCCAGACCCGTGCGCAGGTTCGCCGGCGCCCGCCTCACAGCAGCTCCTCGTAGGCGGTGACCGGCAGCTCGTCGCCGGGCGCCGCGTTGGCGACGGCGTCGACGATCGCGGCCGCCACCGCCTCCGCCCCGGCCTCGCCGATGCGCGCCAGCGCCACCGGATCAGAGGTGCCGGCTGCATGCTCAGACGAGTGCTGCACACCGGTTCCTGCGGCTGCGACAGGGGCGGTGGAGAGGGCGAAGAGGGTGTCGCCGTCCAGCGGCGAGTGCGCCGGGCGCACCGCCCGGGCGATGCCGTCGTGGGCGACCATGGCCACCCGGCGCGCCTGCGCCTTGGTCAGCGGCGCGTCCGTTGCGACCACGCCGATCGTCGTGTTCAGCGAACCGTCCGGCGCGTGCAGCAGCGCCATGCGGGCCGGGTCCACCGGCGCGCGGTCCTCGTCCGCCCAGAACCGGCCCGTCATCGGGTCGACGACCTCGCCGACCGGGTTGGCCACCACCGCGGCGGCCACCGTGTGCTCCCCGACGGTCACGGCCGCCTGGCCGAAACCGCCGCGCAGCCGCCCGGCGCTCGCCCCGCAGCCGGCGCCCACGCTGCCGCGGGCGTCGGAGTGGTTGTCCACGCTGTCGGCCAGCGCGGCCCGCCCGTCCGCCGGGGACGGGAAGTGGTCGGCCGAGCCGACCGCCAGATCGAAGATCACGGCCGCGGGAACGATCGGCACCCGCGCGGGGTGCCCCTCCCCCAACGGTGCGAAGCCGACCTGCTGCTCCGCCAGGGCGCGCATCACCCCGTCCGCCGCGGCCAGCCCGAAGGCCGAACCGCCGCTGAGCACGACCGCGTGGACGCGCTCGACGGTGTTCTCCGGCGCCAGCAGATCGGTCTCACGGGTGCCGGGCCCGCCGCCGCGCACGTCGACGGAGGCGACGGCGCCGGCAGGGTCGGTCACCCGCACCACGGTGACCCCGGTGTCACCGAGACTTGCATGCCCGACGGCGAGACCCGGGACGTCGACAATCGAACCGGTCATCTCACTCCCCCGTCACGGCCGTCAGGAGGGACTCCTGGTTGTAGGCCAGCCACTCGACGAGGCGCTCCGCCTCGACCGTGGCCGCCTCACCGGGCACGACCTCCGTTCCCTCCAGCCCCGAGCCGGCCAACCCGTTGCCCGCGGCGACGTAGAGGCGGATGTCGTTGAGCGCGGCGATCCAGGCGCGCACCTCGGCCTCGTCGAGGGTGACGTCCACCCCGCCGTCCGGACCCAGCGCCGCCGTGACCGCCTGCAGGTTCTCCAGCTTCGCACGCGTGATGTCGTTCTCGTGCAGCGAGCGCAGCAGCTGGTTGTCGCCGTCGAACTCCTCGTCGCCCTCGCGGGCGAAGTTCGGCAGCAGCCGGGCCAGGCCCGGGTCCTGCGGCGGCTCGCGGTGACCCGACGGCATCCCCGTCATCTCCGCCAGCTCGTCCTTCGGCGCCGAGCGCACGCGCTCCATCAGCGCCTCGCCGAGCGTGGAGGTCAGGTTGCCCAGCACCTCACGTTCCATCGGGTCGAAGACCGTGTGGTAGCGCGGGGCGCGCATGAGCCCCTTCTTCCTGCGCCAGTCCTGCATGTCTGCTGCTCTGCCTTCCTCGCGCCTCAGCCGGCCTGCTGCATCGTCGCCCACAGGCCGGCGACCTGGAGCTTCTTCACGTCGCCCTCGACCTTGTCGCGCTCCCCGGAGGAGACGACGGCCCGGCCCTCGGTGTGCACCTGCATCATCAGTTCCGTGGCGCGCTTGCGTCCGTAGCCCAGCACCGTCTGGAACACGTAGGTCACGTAGCTCATCAGGTTGACCGGGTCGTCCCAGACGATGCACATCCAGGGCAGGTTCTCCGAGGTGGCGACGTCGACCTCGATCTCCTCGTCCACCTCGGGGGTGGCCATGGGTGAACCCATCAGTGTCTCCCGGTATCGCATCGACGGCCGTTCCATGTCCCACAGCCTAGTCATGCCCGGCGGCCCGGGGCAGCGTCACGCGGGCCGGGTAGCATCAGGCCTGCAACCCCGCCCCGAGCCAGGAGGAGAAGACGATGCCCCAGAACAACGGCGGCCGGTACCCCGACGCCTGGGGCGGCGGCCCGCAGCAGCCGCAGCGGCCGCAGCAGGTCTTCCCCGGGCAGGGCGGGTACCCCGGCGGGTACCAGCAGCCGCCGCAGCCGCCGCAGCCCGAGGAGGGCCCCTCGCGCGGCCGCCGCGCCGGCGTCGCCGTGCTCATCGCCGTCGCCGTGCTCGCCCTGATCGGCCTCGGCGCCGCCCTCGCTCTGCTGCGCCCCTGGAAGAGCGACGACACCGACACCTCCGCCGCCGGGCAGGCGGAACTGAGCACCGTCGGCACCACGACGCACGGGGCGCCGAGCACCGCGGCGTCGTCAAGCAAGAGCCCGAGCACCAGCACACGGGCGACGGGCACGCCGGAGGGCATGTCCCGCACCGGCTTCGACGGCGGCATGAGCTGCCGGGGCGGCGACCGGTGGGTCTACGCCGCGCAGGCGCCGGCCGGGCAGGTGCTCATCTGCGACGGCGGCTCCGGGCTGTACTACCTGGACAACTTCGGGCAGGGCCCCTGGCGCACCGAGGTCACGCGGCACTCCGGCGACGACCACTTCGAGATGACCACGCGCGCGACCACCATCTACATCGACGGCGACCGCCTCTGGGTCGACTCCGAGGGCCAGATCACCCGCACCGACGACTTCTACGAGGTGCATACCGCCGACTGACCGGCCGGCGCGTTCCGGCGCAAAAAGGGTTGACAGGTTCCTGGGCGAGGTCACGGGTACTAGGGTGGGGTCATGGCTGAGCCGAACAACTCCTCCCTCCCGACCAACCGCTCCACCTCGCTGCTCACCGACATGTATGAGCTGACGATGCTGGAGGCCGCCCTCGGGGACGGGACCGCACACCGCCAGGCGACCTTCGAGGTCTTCGCCCGCAAACTGCCCAATGAGCGCCGCTACGGCGTGGTCGCCGGCATCCCCAGGGTGCTCGAGGCCGTGCGCGACTTCTACTTCACCGAGGAGCAGCTGGCCACGCTCGACTTCCTCAGCGACGAGACCGTCGACTTCCTGCGCAACTTCCGCTTCAGCGGCCAGATCGACGGCTTCCGCGAGGGCGAGCTGTACTTCCCGTACTCGCCGATCCTGACCGTGCGCGGCACCTTCGCCGAGTGCGTGCTGCTCGAGACCGTCGTGCTGTCGATCCTCAACGCCGACTCCGCCGTGGCGACCGCCGCCGCGCGCATGGTCACCGCCGCCGACGGCCGCCCCATCATGGAGATGGGCTCGCGCCGCACCCACGAGTACGCCGCCGTGACCGCCTCGCGCGCCGCCTACCTCGCCGGCTTCGACTCCACGTCGAACCTCGAGGCCGCGCACCGCTACGGCATCCCCGCCGCGGGCACCTCCGCCCACGCCTGGACGCTGCTGCACGTCGACGAGGACGGCCGCCCCGACGAGGCCGGCGCCTTCCGCTCGCAGATCGACTCGCTGGGCGTGGACACGGTGCTGCTCGTGGACACCTACGACGTCGCGCAGGGTGTGCGCACCGCCATCGAGGTCGCCGGCACCGGGCTGGGCGGCGTGCGCATCGACTCCGGCGATCTGGGCTCGATGACGCGGCGGGTGCGCCGGCAGCTCGACGAGCTCGGCGCCTACAACACGAAGGTCGTCGTCTCCTCGGACCTCGACGAGTTCTCCATCGCCGGCCTGCGCGGCGACCCCGTCGACTCCTTCGGCGTGGGCACCTCCGTGGTCACCGGCTCCGGCTCGCCGACGATGGGCATGGTCTACAAGCTCGTGGAGGTCGACGGCCACCCGGTGGCCAAGCGCTCCCGCGGCAAGGCCATGACCGGCGGCACCAAGCGCGCGCTGCGCACCTACCGCTCCACCGGCACCGCCATCGAGGAGATCGTGGTGCCCTTCGACGCCGAGGACCCGGAGGTCGGCGACGCCGACGCCCGCGAGCTGACCGTGCCGCTGATGCGCGACGGCGAGATCGTGCCCGGCCAGCCGACGCTGCAGGAGTCGCGCGACTACCTCGCCGACCAGCTGGTGACCCTGCCGTGGGAGGGCCTGGCGCTCTCGCGCGACGAGCCGGCCGTCACGGTGCGCTTCGTCGGCTTCCCGGAGACGGCGCGGGAGTGATCCACCGCTAGACTCGGGGTCCATGTCCGACGACGCTGACGTAACCGAGCTGCCCTCCACCGCCTCGCTTCTCGACGCCGCGGTGGTCGCCCTGGGCGGTTCCCGCCGCGCCGGCCAGGCGCGCATGGCGGAGGCGGTCACCGGTGCCATCGACGCCGAGCGCCACCTCGCCGTGCAGGCCGGCACCGGCACCGGCAAGTCGCTGGCGTACCTGGTGCCGGCGATCCGGCACGCCCAGGCCACCGGCACCACCGTCGTCGTCTCCACGGCCACCATCGCGCTGCAGCGCCAGCTGGTGGGCCGGGACCTGCCGCGGCTGGCCGACGCGCTCGAGGGGATGCTGCCGCACCGGCCGACGTTCGCGATCCAGAAGGGCCGGGGCAACTACCTGTGCCTGAACAAGATCGCCGCTGCCGACGCCCCCGAGGACGAGGCTCTGCTGGACGAGGCCGACGTCGGGTGGCTGGGCCGGCAGGTCACGCGGGTGCGCGACTGGGCGCAGGAGACCGAGTCCGGCGACCGCGACGACCTCGAGCCGGGCGTGCCGGACAAGGTGTGGCGCACCGTGTCGGTCAGTTCGCGGGAGTGCCTGGGGAGCAACCGCTGCCCGCACGGGGAGGGCTGCTTCGCGGAGCTGGCGCGTGCCCGCACGGCCGACGTCGACGTGGTGGTGACCAACCACGCGCTGCTGGCCATCGACGCGCTCTCGGACGCGGCGGTGCTGCCCGAGCACGACGTCGTGATCGTCGACGAGGCCCACGAGCTCGACGGGCGGATCACGTCGGTGGCCACCGAGCAGATCACGGGCACCGCGCTCAAGCAGGCGGCCACACGCGCCGGCAAGCTGAAGGCGCGCGGCGACACCGAGCTGGTCGAGGCCGCCGAGGCGTGGGCCGACCACGCCGTCACGCTCGGCGACGGGCGCTGGACCAGCGTCGACGACCACACCCGCACGCTGCTGGTGGGGCTGCGCGACGCCGTGTGGGAGCTGCGCGGCCACGTCGCCGACGCGCCACAGGGCGAGGCGAGCGACGACCCCGAGCACCACGCCGAGCGGATGAACCTGTCGAACCACCTGATGGAGCTGCACGACGCGCTGGTGCGGATCCTGACCGTCTTCGAGGTCGAGGACCCCACCGAGCAGGACGACGTGGTCTGGCTGGCCGTCGACGAGCGCCGCGGGGCGGCGTTGACCGTGGCGCCGCTGTCGGTGGCCGAGCTGCTGGCCGGTCGCCTGTTCGCGGAGAACACGGTGGTGCTGACCTCGGCGACGCTGGCGCTGGGCGGGCGCTTCGACGCGATGGCCGCGACCTGGGGGCTGGCCAAGGGCGCCTGGGACAGCCTGGACGTGGGCACGCCGTTCGACCCGCGGCGCTCGGCGATCCTCTACGTGGCCAAGAGCCTGCCGCTGCCTGGGCGGGCGGGGCTGGAGGAGCCCGTTCTCGACGAGATCCACGACCTCATCCTCGCCGCCGGCGGCCGCACGCTCGGGCTGTTCTCCTCGAAGCGGGCCGCCCGGCAGGCCGCCGAGGCGCTGCGCCCGCGGCTGCCCTTCGACGTGCTGCTGCAGGGTGACGACGCCACCGGCGCGCTCGTCGACCGCTTCGCCGCCGACGAGCACACGTGCCTGTTCGGCACCCTGACGCTGTGGCAGGGCGTGGACGTGCCGGGGCCGTCGTGCTCGCAGGTCATCATCGACCGCATCCCCTTCCCCCGCCCCGACGACCCCCTGCTGCAGGCGCGCAAGGAGGCCGCGGACGCCGCCGGGCGCAACGGGTTCATGGAGGTCGCCGCGACCCACGCGGCGCTGCTGCTCGCCCAGGGCACCGGCCGGCTGCTGCGCTCGGTGACCGACCGCGGGGTGGTCTCGGTGCTCGACCCGCGCCTGGTGACCAAGCGCTATGGGTCCTTCCTGCGCGCCTCGATCCCCCGCTACTGGGAGACCACCGACGGGCAGGTCGCCCGCGGGGCGCTCAAGCGCCTCGTCACCGGCGCCGAGAAGTAGGCGCTCCCCCACCGGGGCCAAAGGCCGAAACCTCCACACCGAGCTCTGGCGTGGACTCCCGCACGACGCGGCGGCGTCACTCCAGCCGCCCTCCCCTGCGCCCCTTCACAGCGCGCCGGAGCTGCCCTACGGAGCGTCCCGCCGACCGCGGGTGCTTCGGATCAGCGGCGCGGTGGGAGGGCCACCGCGGTGGCCGAGCCCGGGGCGACCTCGGTGAAGCCGGCGTCGCGGACCACGACGGCCCCGGCACGCGCCGCCGCACGGGCGAACTCGGCGGCCGGCACCTCGCGCACCGCCAGCGGGAAGCCCGCCGCCGCCCACGCCACGGCAGCGTCGGTGTCCATCGCCGCGGCCAGCAGCATCGAGGCGTGGCCGACCTGGGCGGCGTCCTTGCCCGTGCTCATCGCCAGCGCCTCGTCGACGAGGATGAGCGCGGCGTCCTCCGGGACCTCGCCCGGCTCATCGGCCTCGAGGTCCGTGCCGCGGATCTGCAGCTTCGACACGGCGTGCGGCACCTCGGAGACGGCCGACGGCACGAACGCACGCGCCGACGCGCCGTTCTGCGTCACCGTCACCCCGGGCAGCGCCTGCACGTCGCGCCACGCCTTGTTGCGCGCCCGGCGGGCCACCTTGCGGATGCGGTGGCCGTACCAGGCCGCCAGCCTCTCGCGCCACGGCCCGTCCTGCCCCGCGCGCGGGTCCAGGCAGACCGCCACCGCCGCACGCGCGGCCGCCTCCAGCAGGTCCGTGCGCGCCGGCGGGTCCTGCTTCGGGATCTCCAGGGCGATCTGCATCGCCTGGACCGTCTCCGGGCGCGACGGGTCCTCGTCCCGGTCGGCAGGGTCGGCGCTCACCGACGCCTGCAGGAACTGGTGCGCGACGCGCACCAGCGCGACGTCGTCAAGCGGGGGTGTCAACGCTCCAGCGCCACCTTGCGGAAGGTGCCCTCCTCCAGGTCGGAGGAGTCGACCTCCTCACGCGGCACGCCCAGGATGTAGAGGACCTCGTCGAGGAAAGGGTGGTTGACGGAGGTGTCGGCGACCTCGCGCAGAGCCGGCTTGGCGTTGAAGGCGATGCCCAGGCCGGCGGCGGAGAGCATGTCGATGTCGTTGGCGCCGTCGCCGACCGCGACGGTCTGGTGCATCTGCAGGCCCTCGGCCTCGGCGAAGGAGCGCAGGAAGTTCGCCTTCGCGGCGCGGTCGACGACGTCGCCGAGCACGCGGCCGGTCAGCTTGCCGTCCTCGATCTCCAGGGTGTTGGCGCGCACGTAGTCGAGCTCGAGCTCCTCGGCCAGGCCCTCGAGCACGCGGGTGAAGCCGCCCGAGACGACCGCCACGGAGTAGCCCATCTTCTTCAGGGTCCGGATCGTCGTGCGTGCGCCCGGGGTCAACTCGATGGCGGCGGCTGTCTCGTCGAGCACGGAAACGTCCAGGCCCTTGAGCGTGGCGACGCGCTCGCGCAACGACTCCTCGAAGTCGAGCTCGCCGCGCATGGCACGGGCGGTGACCTCGGCGACCTCGGACTCCTTGCCGGCGTGGGCGGCCAGCATCTCGATGACCTCGCCGGTGATCAGGGTGGAGTCGCAGTCGAAGCAGACCAGGCGCTTGGAACGGCGCAGCAGGCCGGCGCGCTCGATGGCGATGTCGACGCCGAGTTCCGCGGTGCGCTCGGCAAGAGCCTTGCGCAGCGCCGCGCCGCCGCCCGGCTCCGGGCTGGCGATCGTGATGCGCAGCTCCAGGCCGGTGACCGGGTAGTCGGCCACGCCGCGGATGCGGTCGATGTTCGCGCCGTAGTCCGCCAGGGTCTGGCCGACCGCGGAGACGTCGCGGGCCGTGACCGGGTTGCCCAGGATCACGACGACGTGGGTGGAACGCGGGCGGCCCACCGCCGGCTGGTCCGGCAGCTCGACCGTGACGTGCTGGTCGTGGGCACGCAGGGTCGTCTCCAGGCCGTCGCGGAGCACGTCGGTGCGCTCGGGGGCGACGCCGACGAAGGCGGCCAGCTGGAGGCGGCCGCGGAACTCGGACTGCTCGACGTCGAGTAGCTGGACCTCGTGGGCGGAGAGCACGCGGAAGAACGCGGCGGAGACGCCTGGGCGGTCCGGCCCGGAGACCGTGATGACCGCGGGGGTCAGCCCGTCCTGGAGCTCGACGCGGTACTCGGTGGGGTTGTCGTGGTTGTCGGTCACGGTGGTGAAGCTTCCTTGTCCTTGGCGGCTGGAACGAGGGGGTTGTCTGGAGGTTGGGCGAGCCCGGGGTCGCGTGGGCCGGCCCGGAACGCAAAAAGTTCGGACCCCGCCCCGTCGCCCGCGGTGCGGGCGGGAGGGGGAGGTCCGAGCTTTCAGTCAGGAGATGTGCGCTCCATGGTCGCTACGGGGTGGCCGTCAGTGGCTCCCGGTGTGGGCCTCGCGGCGCATGCGCTCAACCATGTGCGGGTAGTGCAGCTCGAAGGCCGGGCGCTCCGAGCGGATGCGCGGCATCGAGGTGAAGTTGTGGCGCGGCGGCGGGCAGGAGGTGGCCCACTCGAGGGAGTTGCCGTAGCCCCACGGGTCATCGACGGTGACGACCTCGCCGTAGCGCCAGGACTTGAAGACGTTCCAGATGAACGGCAGGACCGACAGCCCCAGCAGGAAGGAGAAGATCGTGGAGACCTGGTTCAGAGCGGTGAAGCCGTCGGAGTCCAGGTAGTCCGCGTAACGACGCGGCATGCCCATGTTGCCCAGCCAGTGCTGGACCATGAAGGTGCCCTGGAAGCCGACGAAGGTCAGCCAGAAGTGGATCTTGCCCAGACGCTCGTCCAGCATGCGGCCCGTCATCTTCGGGAACCAGAAGTAGATGCCGGAGAAGGAGGCGAACACCAGCGTGCCGAACAGCGTGTAGTGGAAGTGCGCGATCAGGAAGTAGGAGTCCGCCAGGTGGAAGTCCAGCGGCGGGGAGGCCAGCATGATGCCGGTCAGACCACCGAAGAGGAAGGTCGCCATGAAGCCCACGGCGAAGATCATCGGGGTCTCCCAGGTGATGTGGCCCTTCCACATGGTGCCGGTCCAGTTGAAGAACTTCACGCCGGTCGGCACGGAGATCAGGAAGGTCATGAACGAGAAGAACGGCAGCAGGATCGCGCCGGTGACGAACATGTGGTGCGCCCACACGGCCATCGACAGGGCGCCGATGGACAGGGTGGCGAAGACCAGGCCGACGTAGCCGAACATCGGCTTACGGCTGAAGACCGGGATGACCTCGGAGATGATGCCGAAGAACGGCAGCGCGAGAACGTAGACCTCCGGGTGGCCGAAGAACCAGAACAGGTGCTGCCACAGGATGGAGCCACCGTTGCCCGGGTCGTAGATGTGGCCGCCGAGCTTGCGGTCGTAGAGGATGCCGAGGGCCGCGGCCAGCAGCAGCGGGAAGATCAGCAGCGCGATGACGGAGGCCACCAGAATGTTCCAGGTGAAGACCGGCATGCGGAACATGGTCATGCCGGGGGCACGCAGGCACAGGATGGTGGTCAGCATGTTGATCGCCGAGGCGACGGTACCGATACCGGTGGCACCGACGCCGACGATCCAGAAGTCAGCGCCCACACCCGGGGTGTGGATGGAGTCGGACAGCGGCGAGTACATCGTCCAGCCGAAGTCGGCGGCACCACCGGGGGTGATGAAGCCGAGCAGCATGGCGACGACGCCGAGCTGGGTGACCCAGAAACCGAACGAGTTCAGACGCGGGAAGGCCACGTCCGGCGCGCCGATCTGCAGCGGCAGCACGTAGTTGGCGAAGCCCCAGACGATCGGGGTTCCGAACGCCAGCAGCATCACCGTGCCGTGCATGGTGAACAGCTGGTTGAACTGCTCGTTGGACAGGAACTGCAGGCCGGGGCTGAACAGCTCCGCACGGATGATCAGCGCCATCAGGCCACCGACGAAGAACCAGATCATCGACATGATGATGTACATGATGCCGAGCTGCTTGTGGTCGGTGGTCGTCAGCAGCATCCAGAACTTGGAGCCCTTGCGGGCGTTGCCCGTGGGCTCCGGGCGCGCCGGCGCGACATACGTTTCGCGCCGTGGTGCCACAGCAGTCATAAATTCCTCCTGACTATAAGCGACCCCGGATCGGGGTCGCCGCAAGTGTTACACGCATAATCCTAAGCCAGTTCCCGGGGTCGATGCCAGACACGACGAGGCCTCCGGGCCCGCTGCGGAGGGACCTCCGTGAAGGGTGTCGGCGCAGGTTCCGGGGCATCCGGGAGCCCCGCGCGCAGGATTCAATCAGAGACTTCAGCGTTGTCCCAGCGTCACGGGCCGCCTCGGCGGCCTCCCGGCGGCGGCCCGGCCCGACGTCCCCCGCGTGCCGCGCCCGGCCCGCTCCGGAGGCGGATCGCCGCCGCCCCCGAAATGCGGCAATTCGGTTACCCCCTGGGTGGCTTATCCAAAAGGTGTAGGCGGCGTGTCGTCCGGACGCTCCCCCACTCCGGCAAGGCGCCGCCGGCCGCCGGAGCGCCCCGGCAGTCACGAGCATAACGTCCGCCCCGGCAGTCACGGCGCGATTGCTTGCCGACGCCCACGTCGGCGCGTGGCGCGGACGGCGCGGGTGGCGCGGGTGGCGCGGGCGGTCGCCGGTTCCGCCCGGTGCGGGAGGCGCGCAGGCCCGGCGGCGCGGGTGGCGCGGACGGCGCGGGTGGCGCGCCGAGAGATGCAATAGATATAGGAGAGCATGAAAAATGCCCGGGCGTGGAGCCCGGGCCTTCAGAGCACGCCCCGCTACGGCGACGGAACCGCCGGCGGGGACGGACGGGACGTCGGCAATTGAGCGCGGCACACGCCGCGCGGGCCGGCGACGGGGGCTAGAAGTCCCAGTCGTCGTCGGTGGTCTCCTCGGCCTTGCCGATCACATAGGAGGAACCGGAGCCGGAGAAGAAGTCGTGGTTCTCGTCGGCGTTCGGCGACAGCGCGGAGAGGATCGCCGGGGAGACGCGGGTCTCGTCGGCCGGGAAGAGCCCCTCGTAACCGAGGTTCATCAGCGCCTTGTTGGCGTTGTAGCGCAGGAAGCGCTTGACGTCCTCGGTCCAGCCGAGCTCGTCGTAGAGGTCCTCGGTGTACTGCAGCTCGTTGTCGTAGAGGTCGTAGAGCAGGTCGAAGGTGTACTCCTTCAGGTCATCGCGCTCGGCCTGCGTGATCTTCTCCTGGCCACGCTGGAACTTGTAGCCGATGTAGTAGCCGTGCACGGCCTCGTCGCGGATGATCAGGCGGATGATGTCCGCCGTGTTGGTCAGCTTCGCGTGGCTGGACCAGTACATCGGCAGGTAGAAGCCCGAGTAGAAGAGGAAGGACTCCAGCAGCGTGGAGGCGACCTTCTTGCGCAGCGGGTCGTCGCCCTCGTAGTAGGACAGCACGATCTTGGCCTTGCGCTGCAGGTTCTCGTTCTCCTCGGACCAGCGGAAGGCGTCGTTGATCATCGGCGTGTTCGCCAGGGTCATGAAGATGTTGGAGTAGCTCTTGGCGTGCACGCTCTCCATGAACGCGATGTTGGTGTACACCGCCTCCTCGTGCAGCGTCGTCGCGTCCGGCAGCAGCGATACCGCGCCGACGGTGCCCTGGATCGTGTCCAACAGCGTCAGGCCGGTGAACACACGCATGGTCGTCTGCTGCTCCAGGTCGTTGAGCGTGGACCAGGACTTGATGTCGTTGGAGACCGGGACCTTCTCCGGCAGCCAGAAGTTGCCGGTCAGGCGGTCCCAGACCTCGAGGTCCTTCTCGTCGGGGATCTCGTTCCAGTTGATCGCCTTGACCACGTCGCCGTGGTCGGCGATGTAGCCGTCGTAGTCCTCGCGCGGTTCAACGTGTTCCGGGGTCTCAGCCATCGGTGCACTCCTTTGAAAACTCCTGGTCTCCGTAGCGCGCGTCCTGCCTCAGACGGCGCGCGCGGCTTGCCCACCCAATCTACCCGGCCCCGCCCCGACGCGTTGCGGGGGCCGTGGCCGCAGGTCACGCCACATGAACTACAGTTGAAGTGAAACCCAAGGACCGCGAAAGGCAGGACTCATGGCGCGCACGAACCCGGGGACGGGGCCGCTGCTGGAGTACGTGCTCGACGTTCTCGGCGGGGAGATCTGCTCCGGGGAGATGCCCGTCGGCTCCGTGTTCACCCTCGGCGACCTCAGCGAGCGCTTCGGCATCTCGCGCACCGTCGCCCGCGAGGTGATGCGCGCCCTCGAGCAGCTGGGGCTCGTCGCCTCCTCCCGCCGGGTGGGGCTGACCGTGCAGCCGATGGCCCAGTGGTCCGTGCTCGACCAGGCGGTGATCCGCTGGCGGCTGAACTCCCAGCAGACCCGCGAGGACCAGCTGCGCTCCCTGGCACTTTTGCGTACCGCGATCGAGCCGGTCGCCGCCCGCGAGGCCGCGCGCCACGCCACCGAGGCCCAGCGTGCCGAGCTGCTCGAGATGGCCGACCGCCTGGGCACGATCGGCGCCGCCGGCCGCGCCGACACCGACGACTTCCTCGAGGTCGACGTCGCCTTCCACTCCCTGATTCTCGAGGCCTCCGGCAACGAGATGATCGTCGCCCTGACCGAGTCCGTCGTCTCCGTGATGCGCGGGCGCACCGAGTTCGGCCTGCAGCCGGCCCGCCTGTCCGACAAGTCGGTCCACCACCACCTCGACCTGGCCCGCGCCATCGCCGACGGCGACGCCGCCCACGCCGCCGAGCTCAGCCGCGCGCTGCTCGTCGAGGTCGACGCCCAGGCGTACTAGTTCCCGGTTCGGCGCCCCGGGGCGAGCAGAGGCGCCCGTTCGCTTGCCGACGCCGCGTGCGTCGCCGGGGCGAGCAACGGCACCCCCGCGCTGCGCCGGGCAAGGCCACCCGTTTCGCCGACCCCACCCCCGCAGACGACATCGCTCGTGGACCTCAGCGCGGCGGGCAACGGGCCCGCTGCGCCGGCTCACGCGCTGGCCGTCTGCGCGACCCGCAGCCCCACTCCCCCGCCTCCATGCACGCCAAAACGCCCGCACCGCACCTCCCGGAAGGGAAGCACGACGCGGGCGTGGCGCGGGCGTCGGCAATTTCGGGCGAGCACCCGGCCGAAACCTAGAGCATGCAGCTCACGCAGCCCTCGACCTCGGTGCCGGCGAGCGCCATCTGGCGCAGGCGGATGTAGTAGAGGGTCTTGATGCCCTTGCGCCAGGCGTAGATCTGCGCCTTGTTGAGGTCACGGGTGGTCACCGTGTCCTTGAAGAAGAGCGTCAGCGACAGGCCCTGGTCGACGTACTTGGTCGCCTCGGCGTAGGTGTCGACGATCTTCTCGTAGCCGATCTCGTAGGCGTCCTGGAAGTACTCCAGGTTGTCGTTGTCCATGTGCGGCGCCGGGTAGTAGACGCGGCCGATCTTGCCCTCCTTGCGGATCTCGATCTTGGAGGCGATCGGGTGGATCGAGGAGGTCGAGTTGTTGATGTAGGAGATCGAGCCCGTCGGCGGTATGGCCTGCAGGTTGCGGTTGAACAGGCCGTGCTCCATGACGTCGGCCTTCAGCTGCGCCCAGTCCTCGGCGGACGGGGTGTGGATGGTGGAAGCGGCGAAGAGCTCGCGGACGCGCTCGGTGCGCGGCGCGAACTCGGCCGGGTCGAAGCGGTCGAAGTAAGAGCCGTCGGCGTAGTCGGAGTTCTCGAAGTTCTCGAAGGTCTCGCCGCGCTCCTGCGCCAGCTTGTTGGAGGCCCGCAGCGCAGCGTGGAGCACCGCGGCGAAGTAGGCGTTGGTGAAGTCCAGGCCCTCCTCCGAGCCGTAGTGGATGTGCTCGCGGCCGAGGTAGCCGTGCAGGTTCATCTGGCCCAGGCCGATGGCGTGGGCGGCCTTGTTGCCCTCGCGGATCGAGGGTACCGAGTCGATGGAGGTCTGCTCGGAGACGGCGGTCAGTCCGCGCACGGCGGTCTCGATGGTCTTGGCGAAGTCGGGCGAGTCCATCGTCTTGGCGATGTTCAGCGAGCCGAGGTTGCAGGAGATGTCCTGGCCGATGTGCGAGTAGGTCAGGTCGTCGTTGAACTCGCTGGGCGTGTTGACCTGCAGGATCTCGGAGCACAGGTTGGACATGTTGATCCGGCCCTCGATCGGGTTGGCCGCGTTGACCGTGTCCTCGAAGACGATGTAGGGGTAGCCGGACTCGAACTGGATCTCCGCGACCGTCTGGAAGAAGTGGCGGGCGTTGATCTTGGTCTTGCGGATGCGCGGATCCTCGACCATCTCCGCGTAGTGCTCGGTGATCGAGATGTCGCCGAAGGGCTTGCCGTAGATGCGCTCGACGTCGTACGGGCTGAACAGGTACATGTCCTCGTTGCGCTTGGCCAGCTCGAAGGTGATGTCCGGGATGACCACGCCGAGCGAGAGGGTCTTGATGCGGATCTTCTCGTCGGCGTTCTCGCGCTTGGTGTCGAGGAACTTCAGGATGTCCGGGTGGTGCGCGGACAGGTAGACCGCGCCGGCGCCCTGGCGCGCGCCGAGCTGGTTGGCGTAGGAGAAGGAGTCCTCGAGCAGCTTCATCACGGGGATCACACCGGAGGACTGGTTCTCGATGTGCTTGATCGGGGCGCCGGCCTCGCGCAGGTTGCTCAGCAGCAGCGCGACGCCGCCGCCGCGCTTGGACAGCTGCAGCGCGGAGTTGATGGCGCGCCCGATGGACTCCATGTTGTCCTCGATGCGCAGCAGGAAGCAGCTGACGGGCTCGCCGCGCTGGGCCTTGCCCTCGTTGAGGAAGGTCGGGGTGGCCGGCTGGAAGCGGCCGGACATGATCTCGTCGACCAGCCCCTCGGCGAGCTTCTCGTCGCCGTCGGCGAGCGCGAGGGCGACCATGGAGACGCGGTCCTCGAAGCGCTCGAGGTAGCGGCGCCCGTCGAAGGTCTTCAGCGTGTAGGAGGTGTAGTACTTGTACGCGCCCAGGAAGGTCTGGAAGCGGAACTTGAAGGCGTAGGCGCGCTGGAAGAGGCTCTTGATGAACTCGAAGGAGTACTTCGCCAGCACCTCCGGATCGTAGTACTTGTTGTCCACCAGGTAGTCGAGCTTCTCGCGCAGGTCGTGGAAGAAGACGGTGTTCTGGTTGACGTGCTGGAGGAAGAACTGGTTGGCCGCCTCGCGGTCCTTCTCGAACTGGATGCGCCCGTCCTCGTCGTAGAGGTTCAGCAGTGCGTTGAGGGCGTGGTAGTCGAGCTGCTCCTCGCGGCGGGCGGGCTCGGCGACGGTCTTACCCAGGTCCTGGCTCACGGTTGATCTGGCCTTTCGCTAACGGTTCTTCTTGTGCGGTGCGGTGCTGTTGCGGTGCTGCGGTGCAGTCTAATTCCGGCGGGTCTGCGGGGACGGTCCTGTGTCCGTTGTACCCGTGCCGCCCGGCGCGGCGCTCGGGGCCGCCGGTCAGGCGGCGGGTTCGAGGCCGAGTTCGCCGGCGTATTCGGTCAGCCCCTCGCGGACGCGCTCGACGTCCTCGGCGGTGCCCAAGAGCTCGAAGCGGTAGACGTAGGGCACCTTGCACTTAGCGGAGATGACGTCTCCGGCGAGTCCGAAGTCGGTGCCGAAGTTCGAGTTTCCCGAGGCGATGACGGCGCGGATGAACGAGCGGTTGTGCTCGTCGTTGAGGAAGCGGATGACCTGCTTGGGCACGGGGCGGGAGTTCTTGCCGGTGATGGAGGCGCCGCCGCCGTAGGTGGGGCAGATCAGGACGTAGGGCTCGTCGACGTGCAGCGGCGGGTCGGTGCGGTGCAGCGGGATGCGCTTGGCCGGCAGCCCGAGGCGGTCGACGAACCGGCGGGTGTTCTCGGTTGCCGAGGAGAAGTAGACGACCAGCACGGCCGCTCACGTCCTTTCCGGGAAAACCCCCTACGGGTGCGCCTGGCGGCGACCCGCACGGGGGTTTCGTGGGTTTCTGCGATTCATCCAGTTGTGGCGCGTCGTGCTCGACGACGTCGCGTTACTCGCCCCTGGCGCGCGGCCGCACCGTGGGTGCGTGGGCTCCGGTGGACGCCCGCCCGCCGCGGGCGGTGCCTGCCGGGGCGGGCCGGTCGGCCGGGTGGCGGCCTCTTAGGCAGCCTTGCCGGCCAGCGCCTTGATGCGGTCCGGGCGGAAGCCGGACCAGGTCTCGCCGTCGACCTCGACGACCGGGGCGGAGAGGTGGCCGAGGGCCATGACGTAGTCGCGGGCCTCGTCGTCCATGGAGATGTCGACGGTGGTGTAGTCGAGGCCGGCGCGGTCCAGCGCCTTCTTGGTGGCGTTGCACTGCATGCAGGCCGGCTTGGTGTAGACGGTGATGGCCATCGTGGGGCTTCCTCGCTTCTCGTTCCCGTGTTTCCCTGCGCTCGGCGCGGCGACCGACCGGTCCCCCGGTGGTTGCCGGCGCTTCCCTGCGCGACCCCTCCGACACTATCCGTTGTGGTCGATTTCCGCAAGACTCACTACATGTAGTAGTTACGTTCGTGATATTCCCAGCTGGGCGGAAAATGCGGCCACTACATGTGGAGGCCTCATCCGGGCCGTGTAGTTACACGGCTGGCATTTCGCCTGGAAAGGCGGAAGGCGGCCCTCCCGGTGTGCGCGGAAACACCCTTTGAGGGTGATCCACGTCGCGGGGAAGACCGCCTTCGCGGAGTGATGCGACGCCCTACGGGCGCCGCACCCGGGATCCTCGATTAACCCTGGCGGGCCTTGAAGCGGGGATCCTTCTTGTTGATCACGTAGACCTTGCCGTGGCGCCGCACAACCTGGGCACCCGGCTTGTTCTTCAGCGACCGAAGCGACTTGCGAACCTTCATCGGGCGCTCCTTCCTGTTTCGCGTGCGCGCTCGCGCACCTCAAGCTGATGGGCGGGCATGACGGGCGCGGGATCCCCCCGCGTCGCCACGGCGGCCCGGCGGCGCCTCAAGGGCGCGTCGGGCCACGAACGAGCAGCCATGTTACCGCACCGGGGCCGATCGGCCAAAACGCCGCCGCCGCTTACGTGCCCCGGCAGTAGAGTCGGAGCCATGAATCAGCCGACCGACACCCCCTCCCCCGCCCCGCGTCCGCTGCAGGCGCACATCATCGACACCCTCGGCGTGCGCCCGCGCATCGACACCGCCGGCGAGATCGAGGCGCGTATCTCCTTCCTCGCCGACTACCTGACCGTCACCGGCGCGCGCGGCTACGTGCTGGGCATCTCCGGCGGGCAGGACTCCACACTGGCAGGCCGCCTGGCCCAGCTGGCCTGCGAGCGGGTGCGCGCCGAGGGCGGAGAGGCCGAGTTCACCGCGGTGCGCCTGCCGCACGGGGTGCAGGCCGACGAGGAGGACGCCCAGACCGCGCTGCGGTTCATCGCCCCGGACCGCTCGGTGACCGTGGACATCGCCCCGGCGACCGCGGCGATGGGCGCGGCGGCGGCCGAGGCGCTGGGCTTCGAGCGGCTCGGCGACTTCAACCTCGGCAACGTCAAGGCCCGCCAGCGGATGATCGCGCAGTACGCGCTGGCCGGCGAGCTCGGCGCGCTGGTGGTCGGCACCGACCACGCCGCGGAGAACGTCACCGGGTTCTTCACCAAGTTCGGCGACGGCGCCGCCGACGTCCTGCCGCTGGCCGGCCTGGACAAGCGCCAGGGCGCCGCGCTGCTCGAGCGGCTGGGCGCGCCGGCGTCCACGTGGGAGAAGGTGCCCACCGCCGATCTGGAGGAGGAGCGCCCGGCGCTGCCGGACGAGGAAGCGCTCGGGGTGACCTACCGGGCCATCGACGCCTACCTGGAGGGCCACGAGGTCGACGAGGCCGACGCGGAGACCATCGAACGGCACTGGCACCGCGGCGAGCACAAGCGCCACCTGCCGGCCGGCCCCGCCGACACCTGGTGGCGCCGCACGGAGCACGCCACGCGGGGCTAGCGCCCTCTCGCCGGTGGCGACGGTAATCGGCCCCTGCCCCACCGGCCGGTGTGCCGCCGGCGGGAGCCGCGTCGGCCGGCATCCCCGGGGTAAGCGTCCCGCCCTGGCGGGGCGCTAGCCGAGGAGGTCGAGCGTCTCCGCGGCGCGGGACTCGAGCGCGTGGCCGTAAGACGGCCCGTGCGTGAAGGCGTGCACGGCCAGCGGGTGCAGCTGGTGGACGCAGGTGAAGTCCAGCCAGCCCTTCGGCAGCGGGTGGGCCTCCTCGTAGCCGGCGCGGATCTCCTCGATAAAGGGCGCGCCGAACAGGTCGAGCATCGCCAGATCCGTCTCGCGGTGCCCGCCGTGGGCCGCCGGGTCGATGAAGGCCGGGCCGTCCGCGCCGAAGAGCAGGTTGCCCGCCCACAGGTCACCGTGGATGCGTGCCGGCTTCGCGGCATCGAACGCGTCGGAGTCGCGCACGGCGGCGCAGGCGCGCCGGACGGTGTCCCACGCGGCGTCGTCAATGTTGCCGGCCTCGTGCGCCGCCTGGGCGAAGGGCAGCACGCGCTGCTCGACGTAGAAGTCCGCCCAGCGCTCGCGCGGCTCGCAGGCCTGCGGCTGGGTGCCGATGTAGTTCAGCCCCGTCCAGCCGGGCGGCGGGCAGCCGAAGGACCCGGCGCCGGCGTCGTGGATGCGGGCGAGCTCGCGCCCGGCGCGCCGCGCGGCCTCGGGGGTCGGGCGGGCGGGGGCGACGCGGGCCGTCGTCAATGAAGAGTCGGTGACCTCGAGGACCTCGACGACGCGGTCGCTGGCCTCGCGCAGCCAGGCCAGGCCGGCGGCCTCGGCACGCGCGGCGTCACGCTGGCCCGGGCGCTTGGTTATCCCCTGCCGTCCCATCCGTATCCGTCGGGCTCCTCTCCGAGCTGGAAGGCGCGCCCGGAGAACTCCGAGGCGGTGATCTTGACGTAGTTGTACTTCAGCGTCGGCAGCCACGGGCGCACGTTCAGGCTGTCGGCGTACTCGATCTCGTCGGCGTGCTGCAGCAGCTCGGCGTTGCCGCGCACCACCACGGACCAGGCGCGGTTGGCCTCCTTGTCCACGTTGTCGACCTCGAAGAGGACGTCGTGGTTGAGGTTGATGGTGAACAGCTTGTTGCCCTCGGCGCTGCGGAAGTAGATGTCTCCGCGGTCGTCGATGACGAAGTTGACGGGGAAGATGTCCATGTCGTCGGAGCGGCGCACGACGACGCGACCCAGCTGGGCGGAGGCGAGCTTCTCCCGCGACTCCGACTCGTCGAGGTACTGGACGACACCTTCGGTGGAATCGTAGTTACTCATGTCTCCCATTATCCCCTTTTGTCGCCTTCCTCGCTGCGGCGGGTCTCATGTAGGCACGGGCATGTGGTCTCACCGGCGGCGGCGACGCTCCGCGGCCCCGGCTCCCGAACGGGGTCCCCGGGGCGCGGGAGGACACAGAAAAAGAGGCGGGCCGCTCTCTCGAACGGCCCGCCTCCGGGAAGTGGAGCTAACGGGATTCGAACCCGTGACCCCCACACTGCCAGTGTGGTGCGCTACCAGCTGCGCCATAGCCCCGTAGGTATTAAGTTGACCGGGCGGACCGAAAACGGCCTTTCCGGAGTGGAGCTAACGGGATTCGAACCCGTGACCCCCACACTGCCAGTGTGGTGCGCTACCAGCTGCGCCATAGCCCCTCAAGACTCCTGACAATGTACATGGCCCACCCTGAAACGACCAAATCCCCCGCTCCCGGCCGCAATTACGGCACGGGTGCGGGGGCCGGCGACGGCGACCGACGGGACGTCGGAAATCGCGTCGCGGGCGCTACAGCTAACGGCGGGTCCTCTCGACCCAGTCCTTGCTCAGCTGGATCTCCTCGCCGTCGACGAAGATACGAGGGGAGGACACGCCGCCCTCGGTGTCGCGCAGGCGGTCCTCGTTGTCCTTGCCGAACTGGCGGGCCTCCTCGGTGAACTTGCCGTCACGGATGTTCGAGACGACGTCACCGTCGGCGCCCATCTGCTCGGCAAGGTCGGCGAGCTCCTCGTCGCCCCACTGCTGGTAGATGTCCTGCTGGTGCTCGAGCAGGTACTGGCGGTAGTTCCAGTACAGCTCGGCGTCGCCGGACTCGCCGACGGCGTAGACGGCCGCCAGGATGTGGTGGGACTGGCCGTCCTCGTTGCCGCGGTCCAGGAAGGACATCGTGCGGATCGCCACGTCCATGTCGCCGGCCTCGATGGCGTCCTTGAGCTGGTCCTTGTCGGCCATGGCGAGCTCGGCGCAGCTCGGGCAGAGGAAGTCCTCGTAGATCTCGACCTTCGGCGTCTTGTCGTCGGTCTTGGCGGAGTCCTCCGCGGTCAGCTTGAAGGCCTCGTCGTCGATCTGCTGGCTCATGGCCACGGGTTCGACCTGGCCCTCGAATTCGACCTTGCTCTTCGACTGGCCCGAGATGATGATGTAGCCGATAACCACGGCCGCGATGACGACCACGGCGATGACGGCCCACAGGAAGCCGTTGCTCTTCTGGTTCGGCGACTTGACGGTGCTGCTCACGTGCGCGCTCTCGTTTCCTTTCGTTGGACGGGCGGGGTCGGCCCCGGCCCGTGTCGTTCGCCGACGGAGTCTAGCCCAGAACGGCGACCCCACGCAGGTCGCGTGGGGTCGCCCATCATTGTGCGGGGTGCGCTACCGGGGCGCTCCGGCCGCACCCGGGGCCGCTTCGGCGGGCCGGCGCAGCGCGCCGCAGCCCGCGCCGGCGCTACTTGAGCACCTCCGAGACGACCGCCTGGGCGGCCTCCTGCACCTGGGCGAGGTGCTCGGCGCCGCGGAAGGACTCCGCGTAGATCTTGTACTTGTCCTCGGTGCCGGAGGGCCGGGCGGCGAACCAGGCGTTCTCCGTGGTCACCTTCAGCCCGCCGATGGCCGCGCCGTTGCCGGGGGCGTCGACGAGTTTGTCCACGATCGGCTCGCCGGCCAGCTCGGTGGCCGAGACGTCCTGCGGGGACAGCTTCTTGAGCACTGCCTTCTGCTCGCGGTTGGCCGGCGCGTCGGTGCGCGCGTAGGCCGGGGCGCCGAACTTCTCGGCCAGCTCCGCGTAGCGCTGCGAGGGCGTCTTGCCGGTCACGGCGGTGATCTCCGCGGCCAGCAGGTCCATGATCAGGCCGTCCTTGTCAGTCGACCACACGGTGCCGTCGGTGCGCAGGAAGGACGCACCGGCGGACTCCTCGCCGCCGAAGCCGATGGTGCCGTCGATGAGCCCCGGCACGAACCACTTGAAGCCGACGGGCACCTCGACGAGCTCGCGGCCGATCTCGGCGACCACGCGGTCGATCATCGAGGAGGAGACCAGGGTCTTGCCCACGGCGGTCGAGGCCGGCCAGCCCGGACGGTGACTGAACAGGTACTCGATGGCCACGGCCAGGTAGTGGTTCGGGTTCATCAGCCCGGCGTCCGGGGTGACGATGCCGTGGCGGTCGGCGTCGGCGTCGTTGCCGGTGGCGATGTCGAAGGTGTCGCGGTTGGCGATCAGCGAGGCCATCGCGTCCGGGCTCGAGCAGTCCATGCGGATCTTGCCGTCGGTGTCCAGGGTCATGAAGCGCCAGGTCGCGTCGATCTGCGGGTTGACCAACTCGAGGTCGAGGTTGTGGGCCTCGGCGATGGCACCCCAGTAGTCCACGGAGGCACCGCCCATCGGGTCGGCGCCGATGTGCAGGCCGGCCTTGCGGATCGCGTCCAGGTCGACGACGTTGGGAAGGTCCGCGATGTACTCGCCCATGAAGTCGAACGCCTCGGCGAACCCGTCGCGCACGCCGCTGACCGGGGTGCGGCGCACGTCGGCCAGCCCCCCGCGCAGGATCTCGTTGGCGCGGTCGGCGATCCAGTCGGTGGCGTCCGCGCCGGCCGGGCCGCCGGACGGCGGGTTGTACTTGAAGCCGCCGTCGCGCGGCGGGTTGTGCGAGGGCGTGATGACGATGCCGTCGGCGCGCTTCGGGTCGGTGCCGGTCACCCCGCCGGGAAGCTTCGCGTTGTGGGCGAGGATGGCGTGGCTGACGGCCGGGGTCGGGGTGTAGCGGCCGGCGGCGTCGACGCGCACGGGCACCCCGTTGGCCTTGAGCACCTCCAGGGCGGAGACCATGGCGGGCTCGGACAGCGCGTGGGTGTCGCGGCCGATGTAGACCGGGCCGCCGATCTCGTGGGCGCGGCGGTACTCGACGATGGCCTGGGTGATGGCCAGGATGTGGTTCTCGTTGAAGGCCGTGTCCAGGGAGGAGCCGCGGTGCCCGGAGGTGCCGAAGGCGACCGCCTGGTCGGGGTCGTCCGCGTCGGGGGTGCGGGTGTAGTAGGCCGTGACGACCTCGGCGATATCGATGAGGTCCTCGGGGCGGGCGGGCTGGCCTGCGCGTTCGTGTGCCATGGGGTCCTGGATCTCCTTTGCGTCCGGGTGACGGTGCGTGCGCGTGCGGTCGTCGCGTGGACGACGTCGCGCCTCCGGCACCCATTGTCCCCCGTTTCGGCCCGGGCGTGCAGGGTCGCGGGACGCGCGCGGTGATCGGGTACCCCCGCTCGGGTGAGAATGCCCCTTTTCACTTCCTTCCGTACCTATCGGGAATTAGATTCTGTGACCATGGACACGCTCAATGACTTCCTCGGTTCCGTCGCCGCGGTGGTGTGGGGACCGTTCATCCTCATCCCGCTGCTGCTGGGCACCGGCCTGTACCTGACGTGCCGGCTGGGCTTCCTCCAGTTCCGCACCCTCGGCCGCTCCCTGCGCAAGGCCTTCATCGACGGCGGCGAGGGCGAGGACGTCGAGGGCGACATCACCAACTACCAGGCGCTGACCACCGCCCTGGCCGCCACCGTCGGCGTGGGCAACATCGTCGGTGTGGCCACAGCCATCTCCATCGGCGGGCCCGGCTCGCTGCTGTGGGTGTGGGTCACCGGCCTGGTCGGCATGGCCTCGAAGTACACCGAGGCGTTTTTGGGCGTGCGCTTCCGCACCACCGACCACAACGGCGAGCAGGCCGGCGGCCCGCAGGAGTACCTGCGCCGCGGCATCAAGGGCCCGACCGGCAAGATCCTGGGCTTCCTGTTCACCCTCTTCGCCATCATCGCCTCCTTCGGCATCGGCAACACCACCCAGGGCAACGCCGTCGCCCACGGCATGCAGGGCACCTTCGGGCTGGACCCGGTGGCCACCGGCGCGCTGCTCTTCGTCGGCATCGGCGCGGTGCTGCTCGGCGGCATCCAGTCGATCGGCAAGATCACCTCGGCGTTCGTGCCGATGATGATCATCGTCTACGTCGTCGGCGGCATCGTGGTCCTGCTGCTCAACATCACCTCGCTGCCCGCCGCCTTCGAGCTGATCTTCACCGACGCGTTCACCGGCACGGCGGCCACCGGTGGCTTCGTCGGCTCGGCCTTCCTGGTCGTCATCCAGATGGGTGTCGCCCGCGGCATCTTCTCCAACGAGTCCGGCATGGGCTCGGCGGCGATCGCGGCCGCGGCGGCCAAGACCACCCACCCGGTGCGCCAGGGCCTGGTCTCGATGACCCAGACCTTCATCGACACGATCATCGTCGTCTCCATCACCGGCCTGTGCATCGTGACCACGGGTGTGTGGGACCGCGGCGAGGAGAACGCCGCGACGATGACCGCGGACGCCTTTTCCACCGCGCTGCCGGGCCACTGGGGCGGCACGATCGTCTCCCTGTCGGTCGTCTTCTTCGCCTTCTCCACCATCCTCGGCTGGGCCTACTACGGCGAGCGCTGCGTGGTAGCCCTGCTGGGCTGGAAGTTCTCCCTGCCCTACCGCTTGTTCTTCACCTGCGTCGTCTTCGTCGGCGCGACCACCGAGCTGACCCTGGTGTGGACCTTCGCGGACCTGGCCAACGCCCTGATGGCGCTGCCGAACCTGATCGGCCTGCTGCTGCTCTCCGGCCTGGTGGCCAAGGAGACCAAGGAGTACCTGGAATTCGACCCGAAGCTGACCGCCGACGCCGACGCGGTGCGCCGCCACCTCGAGGCCACCGGCTCCGACTGGCGCTGAGCCCCCGGCCCACGCCCGGACCCGCCGCCGCGCCCGGCTAGAATTTCAGGGCGTGACCGCCGTAAACCTCGCCCGCACCATGACCCGGGAGACCGGGCGCACGCTGGTCGTGGCCTGCGGCGCCGTCTTCGGCGCCTCCGCCCGCTTCGGGCTGCAGGGCCTCTACCCCGGTTCCCTGTGGCCGCTGCTGGGCATCAACCTGCTGGCCTGCCTGGCGATGGGCTTCTTCCGCCCCGGCCTGTTCTGGGGCAAGGGCGTGCTCGGCGGCTTCAGCAGCTTCTCCGCGGTGGTCGTCGTCTTCTACCACGTGCCGGCCTGGGAGGCCGTGGCCTACCTCGCCGCGACGGTGCTGGGCGGGTTCGCCGCCTGGTGCGTCGGCGACGTGCTCGCCGAGCGCCGCACCTGGTGCCACCACCGCACCTCCGGCCCTGACGCCGCCGCGCGCGGCGTGCGCGCGGCCGAGCAGGCACGCGCCCATCGCACGGTGCACCACACCCGCCCCGATGGGAGGGCGAAGTGAGCTTGACGACGCCCGCGCTGGTCCTTGTCTGCGTCGCCGGCACCGGTGCGCTGGGCGGCGCCCTGCGCTACCTGCTGGCGCGCTTCCCCGGCGGGCTGACGGGCACCTGGCTGGCCAACATGGGCGGCTCGCTGGCCGCGGGCGTGGCCTTCGGCATCGACGGCATCGCGCACACGGCGCTGGCCGCCGGCTTCGCCGGGGCGCTGTCCACTCTCTCGACGCTGGTCGCCGAGTTCGGCGGGCTGGCCAAGGCCCGCCGGTGGTGGAAGCTGGCCGGCTACGCGGCCGCGACCGTGCTCGGCGGGCTGGCCTTCGCCGGCCTGGGCCTCTGGCTCAGCCAGTAGGCGCCGCTCCCCCGGTGGCGGCGCGCCGGCGCCGTTGCCCGCGGTGAGGGTGGCGCAGCCGCCGTCACCACCGGGACGTCGGCAATCAATCCTCGGCGATCGCGTCCAACGGTGCCGTGCGCGCCGCGCTAGCGGCCGGCCACAGCGCCGCGAGCACGCCCACGACCGCGGAGCCGACGAGCATCCACCCGATGAGCGCCCAGGGCACCGAGAGGGTGTCCAGGCCCTCCTCGGCGAGCACGCGCAGGAACGCCCAGCCCAGGCCCAGGCCGATCGCGATGCCGGCCAGGGCGCCGAAGATCGCGATGGCGACGGCCTCCAGGATGATCATCGTGCGCACCTGGCGGCGCTGGGTGCCCACCGCGCGCAGCATTCCGATCTCCTGGCGACGCTCGATGACGTTGAGGGTGAGCGTGTTGACGATGCCCAGCACCGCGATCACCACGGCGAGGGCGAGCATGCCGTAGAGGATGTTGAGCATGGCGTCGATGGCCCCGCCCATCTCCTCGGCGAGGTCCTTGGAGTCCATGACCTGGACGACAAGCAGCTGCTTGACCGCGTCCTCGAGGCCGGCGCGCAGGTCGTCGGCGTCCGCGTCCTCGGTCTTGCTCACAGCGACCTGGTAGAGCTGCATCGTGCCCGGGGCGGCGAACTGCTCGGCCGTGGTCTTGGTGGCGATGACCGGCATGACCATCGGGCCGGTGCCGTCGAAGGTGCCCAAGAGGGGTGCGTCGACGGTCTGGCCGCCGGGCCCGCTGCTGAGCTGGTAGGTCTCGCCGACAGTCCAGCCGCGCTCGGCGGCCAGGCCCGGGGTGGCGAAGAAGCCCTCCTCGCCGTCGGTGTGGGCGACCTCGTCCTTGTCCGCGCCCGGGGCGACCTCCTTAAGGTCCAGCGGCAGGGCGGTGGTGATGTCGCCCTCGATGGCCTCGCCGTAGGGGTTGCCCGGCTGCGCGGGCTCACCGTCGACGACGAGCGGGACCAGGTAGACCTCGCCGAGCTCGGCCACGCCGTCGACCTCGCGGGCCTCGTCGACCGTCTCGGCGGGCAGCGGGAACTGGCCGCTGGTGGGCCCGGCGAGCACGAAGTCGGAGCGCATGTTGTCCTCGTAGAACTCCGCCATCGAGGTCTTCATCGTCTGGCCGAGCATGCCGATCGCGGTGACCAGCGCGATGCCGAGGGTCAGCGCGAAGGCGGTGGTGGCCACGCGCCGCGGGTTGCGCCGCGAGTTCGTGGCGGCCAGCCGGCCGACCGCGCCGAAGGGCAGGCCGATGACGCGGCCCACGCTCGGCACGACCGGGATGGACAGCGCCGGGCCGGCGAAGAAGAACCCGATGATGACGGCGACCAGGCCCACGCCGACGAGGATGGCGCGGGTGTTGGAGCTCCAGTCCTCGTTGAGCGCGCCCCACATGGCGGCGCCGATGCCGATCAGGGTCAGGACGACGCCGAGGATCGTGCGCGCGGTCAGCGGGGTCGAGGTGGACGCCTCGGTCGAGCGCATCGCCTCGACGGGCTGGACCTGGCCGGCGCGCTGGGCCGGTGCCCAGGCGGAGAGGATGGTCACCACGGTGCCGAGCACGATCGGGATGACCACGGCCTGCCAGCTCAGGCCCAGCCCGGAGCCGGTCAGCTCGTTGCCGGTGGCGGCGAGGACCGCCTTGATCAGGGCGACCAGGCCCATGCCGGCTAGGACGCCGACGACCGAGCCGAGCAGACCGACGACGAGGGCCTCGAAGACGACCGAGACGGTGATCTGGCGCCGCGAGGCGCCCAGGGCGCGCAGGAGGGCGAACTCCTTGGTGCGCTGGGCGACGATCATGGAGAAGGTGTTGGCGATCAGGAAGGTGCCCACCAGAAGCCCGATCAGGCCGAAGGCGACGAGGAAGTAGTTGACGAACTGCAGCGCCTGGCTGATCTGCTCGCTCATCTCCTCGGCGAGCTTCTCGCCGGTGTCCGCCTGGAACTGCGGGTAGGTCTGCTCGACGTAGCCCAGCAGGTCCTCGGCGGACTGGTCGCCGGCGGCGGAGAGGACGACCTGGCCGACCTGCTCGCCGTCGGTGTAGCGCTCGATGTAGCTGGCCTCGGACATACCGAGGGCGGGCGCCGGGTTGTTGCTGGCCTGGTCGGTGTCGGTGGAGTAGATGCCGGTCAGCTCGAGCTCGGCGCGGTTCTGCTTGTCGACGACGATGACCCGGTCGCCCGGCGAGAGCCCGTAGTGCTCCGCGGCGTACTGGTTGACCAACACCTGGTCGGGGCCCTCGGGGGCGTTGCCCTCGACAATGGGCTGGTCGACGCTGACCGACTCGCCCTCGGGGTACCAGACGCGGATGGCGGAGGTGCCGCCGGACTGCAGGGCGTTGCCCTCGGCGTCGCCGACGGCGACGGTGGTGCCGGACTGGATGTTGACGGTGCCGATCTTCTCGTCGGCGCGCAGGGTGTCGAGCTCGGCGAGCGGGATGCCGGTCTCGCCCTCGCCGGGGCTGAGCACGACGTCGACGCCGTCGAAGCTGGTCGCCACGGCGTTGTCGAAGGTGTTCGACAGCGCCTTGGTGAACATGAAGGCGCCGGAGATGAACGCGGTGCCGAGCACGACCGCGATGACGGTCAGGGTCAGACGGAGTTTGTGCGAGGCGATGTTGCGCAGCGAGACGCGGCGCATCGCGGGGCTGCTGAGTGCCATCAGGGACTAGCCCTCGATTCCGGTCATCGTGGCGGCGATTTGCTCGATGGTCGGGTCCTCCAGCTCCTCGACGATCTGCCCGTCGGCCAGGAAGATCACGCGGTCGGCGTAGGAGGCCGCGCGCGGGTCGTGGGTGACGATCACGACGGTCTGGCCGTCGCGGTCGACGGCGGTGCGCAGGATGTCGAGGACCTCGGCCGAGGAGTTCGAGTCGAGGTTGCCGGTCGGCTCGTCGCCGAAGATGATCTCCGGGCGCGAGACGAGCGCGCGGGCGCAGGCCACGCGCTGCTGTTGGCCGCCGGAGAGCTCGGCCGGGCGGTGCGAGAGGCGCTCGGCCAGGCCGAGGCGGCGGGTGACCTCGTCGAACCACTCCTGCGGGACGTCGTTGCCGGCGATGTCGGTGGGCAGGGTGATGTTCTCGGCGGCGGTGAGTGTGGGCACGAGGTTGAAGGACTGGAAGATGAAGCCGAGGCGGTCGCGGCGCAGGGCGGTCATCTCCTTGTCCTTCAGCGCGGACAGGTCCGTCTCCCCGATGAAGGTCTTGCCGTCGGTGGCGGAGTCGAGGCCGGCCATGCAGTGCATGAGCGTCGACTTGCCCGAGCCCGACGGGCCCATGATCGCGGTGAAGCGGCCGCGCTGGAAGGCCACGTTGACGCCGCCCAGCGCCGTGACGACTGCCTCGCCCTGGCCGTAGCGCTTGACCAGCCCGACGGCCTCGGCGGCGACGTCCTGGGAGGATTCCTTCCGCTTGACGACGTCGCGCTCGCCCGCGCTCGCCTCCGAGATTGCGGCCCAGCCCTGCAAGGGCTGGGCGTCGTCGGCGGCGTCCGTGGGCTCAGTGGCGTCGGTGCTGGTGGGCCTGGCGGCCTCGGTCGCCGTGGCCGATTCCTTGTCTGCATTCGTCTCTTCGGCGGCGCCGGCGGCCGACGGGTCAGCCTCCGCGGCCGGGAGATCGGTGCCGGTGACGTCCTCCGACTCCCCCGCGGTCTCCTTCGCGGGCGCGGGCTCGTGGGTGAACAGTCCGCCGGCCCCCAGGGCGCTCGAACCACCCTCGGAGGAGGAGTCCTTCGTCGGGGTGGTCGGCGCGGTCTCGGCCGCCTGCCCCTCACGCGACTCGTTACTGCGGTGCGGACGGAACGAGTGCTTTCCCATCAGATGTGTCCTGCTCTCGGATGTCGTCGTCAATTGGGGTTACAACCAATAAATTCTACCGTCTGGTGCACTGGACGTGCAGGTCGGCGCGGATCCCCGGGTTCCTGTTCACGCCGCTCAGAGGGCTAGCCAGGAGGACCATCGGGCCGGTGCACCGGTACCGTTACCGGCCGGCGAACAGGGGCTCACCAGCTACGACAATGTGGAAGCACGGGTACGCAACGGTGGAAAACCGACGGAGCACAACAGTTCTGTAACGGTCAACGGCTCCCCAAAAAAGCCGGAATAGATGCAAGAAATCCGAAATTCCCGGCTATTCGGAAACAAGAAATGCGCATACGGAAAAGCACCCGTCACCGGTGATAGCCGGCAACGGGTGCTTTCCTTATATGTTTTTGAGTTGTGGTGTCGGCGGTGACTTACTCTCCCACACCCTCCCGAGTGCAGTACCATCAGCGTAGGCGGGCTTAGCTTCCGGGTTCGGAATGGGACCGGGCGTTTCCCCACCACTATAACCACCGACACGACCAAAACC
>NZ_JASPJZ010000022.1:0-35246 GCF_030232385.1 Corynebacterium sp. MSK006 | reverse complement strand
GGCGGACCCGACGCACCCGGGGCGGCAGCCGGCGCCGCAGGCGACGGTGAGCCCCACGACGCCGACGCGGTGGCCGCCGCGGCGGGCGGCGGGACGTCGGAAAGCGGCTCCGCCCAGGGCGAGGCGGCCGTGGCCGCCGCACGCACGCAGCTGGGCACGCCGTATGTCTGGGGCGGCACGCAGCCGGGCGGCTTCGACTGCTCGGGGCTGACCCAGTGGGCCTACCGGCAGGCCGGGGTGGAGATCCCGCGCACCGCCGAGGAGCAGGCGGTGGGCCGGGCCGTCAGCGCCGAGGAGCTGCAGCCGGGGGATCTCGCCGTCTGGGACGGGCACGTGGCCATGTACGCCGGCGACGGGCAGATGATCGAGGCCGGCGACCCGGTGCAGACCAACCCGGTGCGCACCTCCAACATGGGCATGACCTTCAAGGGCTTCTACCGTCCGACGGGCTGACCGAGCGGCGGGTGACGGGTGGTCCACGGGGTAGACTGTGCGCCCATGAGTAGCTCGACAGCCATCACGCCGGTGAGAATCTCGCTGACCGGCGGTGACTACTACACCCTGTGGGCGCCCCAGTGGCGGGAGCACGGCTCGGAGTGGCAGGCCTTCCTCGGCGACGACACCTCCGTGTTCGTCTTCGACACGCCCGCCGAGATGCTCGTGTTCCTCGAGTCCGGCGCGGACCACGACCTCAAGGCCCACCCGAAGTGGGAGAGCTTCGCCGCCCGCGGCGAGGACCGCGTGGTCCCCCGCGACAAGGAGAGCTACGACATCATCGGCGCCCCGGCCCACCTGGCCGAGCGCCCCTCCTACGAGAACGTCACCAAGGTCGCCGCCGCGGTGCGCATGGCCCGCAGCCTGGCGACGGTCACCTCGGCCGAGGACGCCGTGGTCTTCTTCGCCTCGCACTCGATCCTCAACAACCTCGAGCGCGGCCCCGAGCACTACTCCGGCGAGCCGGGCATGGACGAGTGGACCGGCCTGGGCCGCGTCGTGCTCACCAACTGGAAGAAGGTCGTCACCGCCCTCGACGAGCAGGTGAGCACCCCCGACTTCGACGAATCCGCCGTCGACGACGCCCGCGCGCGCATCGACGCCGCCGTGGCCGCCGCGGCCGCCGCCCGCGAGGAGGCCGAGGCCGAGCGCAAGGAGAAGGAGGCCGCCGCCGACCCGTACGACTCCTCGCCATGGGCCGCCGCCGGCATCGACCCGGTGCGCGTGACCATCGACGGCTCGACGCTGTACACGCTGCGCACCTACTTCGAGGGCGCCCCGGTCTTCCTGGGCCGCTACGGCGAGATCTTCACCTTCAACAACTCCAAGACGCTGGTGCGCTGGATGATCGGCGACCACAGCCACGACCTCGAGCGCTTCTCCACCTGGGAGGACCTCGTCACCCTGGCCAACGCCGGTGAGCTCGAGGTGGAGGTGCACGCGGACAACTCGTACTCCTTCGCGGGCATCGCCGAGGACATCGAGAAGGGCGTCGACGCCGTGGACCCCGACCAGATGGCGCGCGCCTACGAGCTGATGGCCGACGCCGCCGACTGGGCCGGCGACGACTCGATCAACTCCTTCTTCCTGGCCAACCCGCGCATGCAGGACTACATCTCCTACATGATCGGCTCCTCCGAGACCTCCGGCTACACCCCGACCCCGCCGTTCACCGACCGGGCCGAGGGCTGGAAGGAGATGGAGCAGCTGCTGGTCAAGCGCTTCTCGCGCAGCTAGCGGGAGCGCCCGCGCGGACGGGCACCCCTCCCCCGACGAGCCCGCGGCTAACCGGCCGCGGGCTTTTCGCCGCCCGCGGGACAGGCCGGCTCGGCCTGCGCGGCCTCAGCCTCTTCCACGGCCGCCGCATCTGCGGCCTCCCCCGCCTCAGCCTGCGCGGCCTCGCGGCGGCGGACGTGGCCGCGCGCGATCGGCCAGGCGGCCACGGCGAAGGCGATGGCGACCAGGCTGGTCCACACCTGCACCTGGCTGCCGGGGTCTGCGATCATGATGACGAAGACCACGGCCACGCCCACGACCACCAGCAGGTTGATCAGCGGGAAGAACTTCGTGCGGAACTCCAGCGCGCGCACCTCCTCGCGCGACATGCGCCGCCGGTAGGCGAAGTGGGTGCAGGCGATCATCGCGTAGACCACCAGCGCCACCAGCCCGGAGCTGTTCATGATGAACTCGAAGATCGGGGTCTCGGGGAAGACGAAGCGGAAGCCGACGGCGAAGAGCGCGCCGAGGATCGACGCGAAGATCGCCGGCACCGGCACCCCGCGGGCGTTGCGCCGGGCCAGCACCGGCGGCGCGAAGCCCTGGGCGCCCATCGCGGAGAGCATCCGCGAGGCCGAGTAGAGCCCGGAGTTGAGCACCGAGAGCACCGCGGTGAAGATGACCAGCCCCATGATCTGCGCGGCGCCGGGCACGCCGAACAGGTGGAGCACGTAGGTGAAGGGGGCGGTGGCCACGTCGGTGGGGTCCGGCAGCTGGTTCCAGGGCACGATCGCCGCGATCAGCGTGATCGAGCCGATGAAGAACAGCAGGATGCGCCAGATGACGGTGTTGGTCGCCCGCCGCACGCTCGGACCCGGGTCCTCGGACTCGGCGGCGGCCATCACGGCGATCTCGGTGCCGAAGTAGGCGAAGATGACCACGGCCATGCCGCTGAGCGCGACGGTGTAGCCGTTGGGTGCGAAGCCGCCGTGCTCCCACAGGTTGGGCACGGAGAAGCCCGCACCCGGCCACAGGCCCAGCACATAGAGGGTGCCGGCGCCCAGGAAGACGAAGACGGCGACGACCTTGACGCTGGCCAGCCAGAACTCGGTCTCGCCGAAGCCGCGCACAGAGACCGCGTTGGCCACGATGACCAGCGCGATCACCGCCAAGGATCCCGCCCAGGCCGGTATCGCCGGGAACCAGCCGTGCAGGGTCTCGCCGCCGATGACGGCGTCGTAGGCGAGCACGCCGACCCAGAAGTACCAGTACAGCCAGCCGACGAGGTAGCTGGCGAAGGGCCCGAGCCCGTCGCGGGCGTAGTCCATGAAGGATCCGACCGAGGGCCTGGCGGCGGCCATCTCGCCGAGCATCTTCATCGCCAGATACACCAGCAGCCCGCCGAGCAGGTAGGACAGGATCGCCGCCGGCCCGATCGAGCGGATGACGTTGCCGGAGCCGATGAACAGCGCCGAGCCGACGATGCCGCCGAGCGCGATCATCGTCACGTGGCGGTTGCGCAGGGTGCTCACCCCGCGCTGGGCGCTCTCGCTTGACGACGCCGCGCCTGCCGGCGTGGTGCCCGACGTCGCCGTCGCGGCCTGGGACGCGGCGCCCGAGGCGCCGGTGGCTGTGGTGGTCATGGGTCTGGGGCCTTCCGTGTGGTTTCTTGTGGTCTGTCTCGCCGGGGTGGCCGCGGTGGGCGGGTGCAGGCGAGCCCGGGTCGCCCGAGTCTGCCGCAGCCCCCTCCCCCGGCCTAGGGCAGGGCGACATAGCGGGCGTCGAGGTACTCCTCGATGCCCTCGGTGCCGCCCTCGCGGCCGAAGCCGGACTGGTCCACCCCGCCGAAGGGCGCGGCGACATCGGCGATGTTGACGCGGTTGACCGCGACCATCCCGGCCTTGAGCCGGCCGGCCAGCGCCTCGACCCCGGCCGCCGAGGCGGAGTAGCCGTAGGCGGCCAGGCCGGCGTCGGTGTCGTTGGCCGCGGCGATGGCCTCCTCGAGATCGCCGGCTACGCTGACGGTGGCCACCGGCCCGAAGATCTCGGTGTTCAGCACGTCGGCGCCGGCGGGCACGTCGGCGAGCACCGTCGGCGGGTAGAAGTAGCCCTCCCCGGGCACGTCGGCGCGGGTGCGGGCGGTGACCTGGCGCGCCCCGGCGGCCACCGCGGCGTCGACAAGCGAAGACACGCGCGCGACGGCCTCGGAGGTCACCAACGGGCCGACCTCGGTCCCGGGCTCGGAGCCGGGGCCGACGGGCAGGGCGTCGAAGCGCTCGGCCAGGCGGGCGGTGAACTCCTCGACGACGTCGGCGACGACGATGAATCGGTTGGCGGCCACGCAGACCTGGCCGGCGTTGCGGGTCTTGGCGGCCACCGCCCCGTCGACGGCGGCGTCGAGGTCGGCGTCGGCGGCGACGACGAAGGGGGCGTTGCCGCCGAGCTCCATCGAGGTGCGCAGCAGCAGGTCCGCGGACTGGCGCACCAGCGTGCGCCCGACGGCGGTGGAACCGGTGAAGGTGACCTTGCGCAGGCGCGGGTCGCCCATCAGCGCGGACGAGAGGGCCGCGGCGTCGGTGGTCGGCACGATGGAGACGACTCCGTCGGGCACCTCGTGGTGGCCGAAGACGCGGGCGAGGATCTCGCCGAGCTTGAGCATGACCAGCGGGGTCTCCGCGGCGGGCTTGACCACCACGGTGCAGCCGGCGGCCAGCGCCGGGGCGATCTTGCGGGCGGCCATCGATAGCGGGAAGTTCCACGGGGTGATTGCCAGGCATGGTCCGACGGGGCGGCGGGTGACCAGGATGCGGCCCTGCCCGCCGGGCGAGTCGGCGTAGCGGCCGGGCAGGCGCTCGGCCTCGCCGGCATACCAGCGGAAGAACTCGGCGGTGTTGGCCACCTCGGCGGCGGCCTCGCGGAGCGGCTTTCCCATCTCGCGCGAGAGCACCGGGGCCAGCTCCTCGCTGCGGGCGCTCACCGCACGCGCCAGGTCGGCGAGGACGACGGAGCGGTGCCGGGCGGTGGTGGCGGCCCAGGCGTCCTGGGCCTCGTGGGCGGCGCCCAGGGCCGCCAGGGCGTCGTCGACGGTGGCGTCCGCGACCTCGGCGATGATCTCGCCGGTGGCCGGGTCGTGGACGTCGAAGGTCGAGCCGTCGGTGGCCGGGCCTACGGTGGTGCCGGTCCAGATTCCGGTGGTGATCTCCGCGCTCATCGGGCACCTCCCCCGGTGCCGGTGGCCCCGGTGCCGGCGCAGCCGGTCACGGCCTCGGCCGCGGCGGCGAGCCTGCGGGTGGCCGGGTCGGCGTCGACGAGGTCGTCACCGGGCTCGTTGCGCGCCTCCCCGCCGGCGTCACCTGCGCCCTCACCCGCAGCTCGGTCTGCGCCGCCGCGGGCCGCGCCCGCCGGGTTGGTCAGCGGGTTGGCCGGCGCCGGCACCCCGGCGGCGATGCTCGCCGCACTGGCCGCCCCCACCCCGGCGACGGCGGCGGCCCTCGCGCGCGCCCGGTCGAGGGCGACGATCTCGCGCACCAGCTGGCGCAGCCCGTCGCGCAGCAGGTCCTCGGGGACGGTCAGCGGGGGCAAAAGCCGGATGACGTTGCCGTCGATGCCGCAGGTGAGCACGAGCACGCCGGCCTGCGCGCAGTGCACCGCGACGTCGGCGACGGCCTGCGGGTCGGGCCGGCCGGCGGCGTCGACGAGCTCGACGGCGATCATGGCGCCGCGGCCGCGCACCTCGGCCACGCGTGCGAGCCCGTTGAGGGCATCGAGCTCCTCGCGGGCGACGGTCTCGATCTCGCGGGCGCGGGCGGGAAGGCCCATCCGCTCCATCTCGGCGAGGGTGGCCAGGGCGGCGGCGCAGGCGACGGGGTTGCCGCCGTAGGTGCCACCCAGCGACCCGGGGGCAGGGGCGTCCATGATCTCGGCGCGCCCGGTCACCGCCGACAGCGGCAGCCCGTTGGCCAGCGCCTTGGCGGAGCAGACGAGGTCGGGCACCAGGCCCTCGTGCTCGGAGGCGAACCAGGTGCCGGTGCGCGCGATGCCGGCCTGGATCTCGTCGGCGACGAAGACGATGCCGTGGCCGCGGCACCACTCGGCCAGCGCGGGCAGGAAGCCGGTGGCCGGCACCACGAAGCCGCCCTCGCCCTGGACGGGCTCGGCGACCAGGCAGGCGATCTCGCCGGGCTCGGTCGTGCGCTCAAGGTGGGCGATGGTGCGCGCGGCGGCGTCCTCGCCGACCAGCCCGTCGCGCACGGGGTAGGACATCGGCGCGCGGTGGATGTCGCCGGCGAAGGGGCCGAAGTCCTTCTTGTAGGGCCGCGGCTTGGTGGTCATCGCCAGGGTGAGGTTGGTGCGCCCGTGGAAGCCGCCGTCGAGGACGGCCACGCCGCGCCGGCCGGTGTGGGCACGCGCGATCTTGACGGCGTTCTCGATCGCCTCGGCGCCGGTACTGAAGAGCATGGTGCGCTTCTCGTGGTCGCCCGGCGTCAGCTTGCCGAGCCTCTCGGCGACCTCGACGTAGTTCTCGTAGGGGCTGACCAGGTAGCAGGTGTGGGTGAAGTGGCGGGCGGCCTCCGCGACGGCCTCGGCGACGGCCGGGTTGGAGGCGCCGGCCGAGGTCACGGCGATCCCGGAGGACAAGTCGATGAAGGAGTTGCCGTCGGCGTCGACGAGCACTCCCCCGTCGGCGTCGACCACGGCGCCGGGCAGGGTGGGCGCGACGGCGCGCGGGACGTGGCGTCGGCGCCGGCGGGCGAGCTCCTCGGTCTCGGGTCCGGGCGGGCCCTGCTTGATGCTGCGGACCTGGGGCAGGCGGTAGGTGAGATCCTCCACGGGGCTTCTCCTCCTTCGTCGTGTCTTGTCGTGTCTCGTGGGCGGTGAGCGCGGGCCACTTCGAACTCGTTTTGTGATCTGCGATACTCGCTTGTCAGGGGAGACTACTCCCGCGCGGGCTATCACATACTTTTTATGCGAAAAAGACATGGATTGATACGCCCCGCGGTGCGTTTGAAATTGCCGACGTCGCGCCCGCGCCCGTTTTGGGGAACGTTCCTCGCGTGCGCCTGGCTCGAGGCCGGGGCGCGTTCTACCATGAGCCAATGCACAGCCACCTGACCCGTCCCGCCCGCCGGGAGCTCCGCCGCGGCCTGCTCGACCCGATCGCCCTCGGCGCCGCCACGCTGATGGCGGTGAGTGCGGCGGGGGCGCCCGCCGCGCTCGCCCAGCAGGCGCAGGAGCCCACGGCGGAGTCCGCCGAGCGGTCGGGGGCGGAGTCCGCCACGGAGTCGGACGCCCCGGTCACCGACGCGCTGGGCAACCTCGTGCTCTCCCCACGCGACAAGGCCCCGGACACCGACTCGTGCCCGCACAGCCTGATCCCCGCCGAGCCGCGCTCGACCTCCGAGCGACTCGCTCCGGGCGAGGAGTCGCCGACTCCCCCGCCGCCGGCCGAGGGCGCGGACTGCGGCATCACCGCGGTGAAGGGCTACCAGGTGCCCGAGGAGCAGACGGCCGCGGCGTGGATCGTCTTCGACATCGACTCCGGCGACGTCATCGCCCAGAAGGACCCGCACGGGCGCTACCGCCCGGCGAGCATCATCAAGGTGCTGCTGGCGCTGACCGCCATCAACGAGCTCGACCTGGACGCCAAGATGCCGGTCAGCGAGAAAGCGGCGACCATGGAGGGCTCCTCGGCGGGCATCGGCACCACCGGCTCCTACACCGCCCGCGACCTGCTCTACGGCCTGCTGCTCAACAGCGGCAACGACGCCGCGCAGGCACTCGCCGAGGCCCTCGGCGGCGAGGAGGCCGCCCTGGAGAAGGTCAACGCGCTCGCGCAGAGCCTGGGCGCGCACGACACGCACGTGGCTGACTACACCGGCCTGGACAAGCCGGGCCAGATGACCAGCTCGCACGACCTGGCGCTGATGTACCGGGCGGCCTGGGAGAACCCGACCTTCGCGAAGATGGTCGACACCGACTACGTGAACTTCCCCGGCCACCACGACAACGACCCGGACGCCGCCCAGGCCTCGACCGAGCCCGCCCAGCCGGCGCAGCCGGGGGCGACGGGCGCAGCACCGGGGACCGACGGGCCGCAATCAAGCGCCCCCGGCCAGGACCCGTTCACCGACGACGACCCGTCCAACGGCTACCAGCTGTGGAACGACAACCAGCTGTTCCTGCAGGACCCGGACGGCATCGGCGGCAAGACCGGCTACACCGACGACGCGCACCACACCTTCGTCGGCGCGCTCGACCGCGACGGGCGGCGCCTGGCGGCGGTGGTGCTGGACACGACGATCGACAAGGGCCGGGCGTGGGAGCAGACGCAGCGCTTCCTGCACGCCGCCTACGAGGTGCCCGCCGGCGAGAAGATCGACTCGCTGGCCGAGACCTCCGACAAGGTCGGCGCCGGAGCGACGACCGCCCCCGAGGCCGACGCCGCGGACGGCAAGACCGCGCAGGCCGGTATGTGGGCCGGGCGCGGCACCTGGGTCGGCGCCGGGGTCGTGACCGCCGTGGTGCTGGCCGCGGGGCTGGGTATCTGGCTGACCCGCCGGCGGCGCTGAAGCCGGCCGTGCCTCGCGGCGCGGCAGGAGCCGGGCGGGACATGACTAAAGGGGCGGGGCCTTCATCGGCCCCTCCCCTTCCTTGTCTGCGCTCAGCGGCGGCGCAGCAGCGTCGCCAGCGCGGTGACGGCCGCACCGACGGCGGCGCCGACGCCCACGGCGGCCGGGGTGGAGACGGTCTCCGGGCGGACCTCGTTGCGCACGCGGATCACGGCCGGCTCGGGCGCGGGCAGCTTGACCAGGCGCAGCGACTCCTCGGTGGTGGCGGCCCACGCGGAGACGTAGAGCACCACGCGCCAGACCAGGTACATCATGACCATCAGACCGATGATCGGGCCGAAGGCCGCACCGGCCGGGTTGTTCAGCGCGTTGGAGGCGAAGACCGAACCGAGCTGCTTGATGACCTCGAAGGCGACGGCGCCGATCAGCGCGGCCTGCAGGCCGGAGCGGCGCGGCACGCGGGTGCGCGGCAGGTACATCACGATCCAGAGCATGACCAGGAAGTTGGCCGCGACACCGATGAGGACGGCCAGCAGCCAGGTGACGTACTGGATGCCCGGCACGTGGTCCAGGCCGACCATCTCGATCAGGCGGGCGGTCAGCCCGGAGGAGCCGACGGCCGTGACACCGAAGGCGACACCGAACGCGATGAGCAGACCGATCAGGCCGACGAGGTCCATGGCCTTCTTGACGGCGAAGTTGCCGTCGGTCGGGTCCAGGCGCCACATCTTGGACACGCCGTAGCGCAGGTTGCCCATCCAGCCGAGGCCGGACCACAGGGCGGTCAGACCACCGATGCCGGCGATGACGCCGCGCTGGGCGACGGCGGTCTCGATGACGCCGCTGATCATCTCGCCCATCTCGCCCTCGAGGCTGCCGGTCACCGAGTCCTGGAGGGACTGCAGCTGGTCCGGGTTGTTGGCCAGCACGAAGCCGGCGCCGGCGAAGACGAGCATGAGCAGCGGGAAGATCGCCAGCACCGAGAAGTAGGTGATGCCCGCGGAGTACTGGTTGCCGCCGAAGGAAGCGTAGCGCTCCTGCATGCGCATCACGTGGTCGAACCAGCCCCACTTGCGGCGCAGCTTGTCCACCATGCCCGGTTCGTCGGCGGTGGACCGCTCGATGCCGTAGACGTCGGTCCTCTTCTCGTCGCTGTCGGTGACGGTCGCGACCATCGTGTGCTCCTTGGCGGTTCGGTGCGTGTGGGGCGTGGTTCGGCGTGGGCGGGCACGGGGCGCGCGGCGCCCGCCGGGTCAGACCCGGCGGATGCGCCGGGGCGAATGACTCCGCCCGGCCAGTTTAAGGGTCAGTTGCCCTTCCTGTGGGCCGGGACGAGGAATCCCATCTTCTCGTAGACCTCGGCGACCAGCGGGTCGGCCAGCTCGTTGGCGCGCTCGGCGCCGCGGGCCAGGATCCGCTCGATCTCGGCCGGGTCGGAGACGTACTCCTCGTAGCGGGCCTTCAGCGGGGTGGTGAACGCCTCGAGGGCGTCGGCGGTGTCGACCTTGAGCTGGCCGTAACGGGCGCCGGAGGCCGTGTAGCCGGCCACCAGGTCCTCGATCGAGGTTCCGCTTAGGGCGGACTGGATGACCAGCAGGTTGGACACGCCCGGCTTGGTGGCCGGGTCGTAGGTGATCTCGTCGCCGTCGTCGGTGACCGCCGAGCGGATCTTCTTGGCCGAGACCTTCGGGTCGTCGAGCAGGTTGATCAGGCCCTTGGGGTTCGGCCCGGACTTGGACATCTTGGCCGTGGGGTCCTGCAGGTCGTAGATCTTGGCCGCGCCCTTAGGGATGAAGCCCTCGGGCATGACGAAGGTCTCGCCGAAGCGGTTGTTGAAGCGCTCGGCCAGGTTGCGGGTCAGCTCTAGGTGCTGGCGCTGGTCCTCGCCGACGGGCACGAGCTCGGGGCGGTAGAGCAGGATGTCCGCCGCCATGAGCATCGGGTAGGCGAAGAGGCCGGCCGAGGTGCGGTCGGCGCCGTGGCGGGCCGACTTGTCCTTGAACTGCGTCATGCGGCTGGCCTCGCCGAAGCCGGTCAGGCAGGTCAGCACCCACGCCAGCTCGGCGTGCGCCGGGACGTGGGACTGGACGAAGAGGGTGGAGCGCTCGGGGTCGATGCCGAGCGCGAGCAGCTGGGCCACACCGGCGACGGTGCGCCGGCGCAGCTCCTCCGGATCCTGGTCGACGGTGATCGCGTGCAGGTCCGGGATGAAGTAGAACGCCTCGTAGTCGTCCTGCAGCTCGATCCACTGCTTGAGGGCCCCCAGGTAGTTACCCAGGTGGTAGGAATCGGCCGTCGGCTGGATGCCGGAGAGGACGCGCTGTGCGGAGGCTTGCTTGGTCATGGCGTATCAGTCTAGCGCCACAGGTCCCTTACAGCTTGCGGGAGGTGGGGCTGATGCGGTCGGCGAGAAGGGCCCAGGCGACGACGATCAGCGCGCCGCCGACGGCCAGACCCAGACCGGACAGGATGCCCAGGACGGTGAAGCCGGCGGCCCCGATCGCCCAGATGGAGGCCGCACCGATGACGACGCCGAGGACGAGGCAGATGATCGCGAGAATCATAGAAATTCACCCTACATTCTTGCTGGTTTGATAGGTCCGGAAGCACAGGGTACCCCGCCCCGGCCCCGAGTTCGCGTGCGCCCCGGATCGCCTACCCCCGGCCGGGCGGACCGGCACGCCGACCCCCGGCCGACAGGGTGCCCGGCGCGACGACGAACGCACCCCGCCGGGGCGCGCGGCGCCCGGGCCTACTCGGCGCCCGGTGCGCCCTTGGTTCCCGGGCCGGAGCCACCGGGGCGGCGCCGGCGCAGGAACTTGGGCGGGCGCGGGCGCTTGGGCGGGTGCACCCCGCGGCGTCGTAAAGCGAGCCGGGCACGGCGCACGCCGGTCACCCGGTACGCACCGCGCAGGCCGCGGTACAGGCGCGGGTCCATCTGCTGCTCCTCGCCGAGGTACTCGAAGACGGGCAGCGAGATGTTCCAGTGCAGGGCGGCCAGGCGCCCGGCGATGCCCAGCGAGAGGGTCAGCAGGATGATCCAGTTCTCCTCGAGGCCCACCCAGTCCAGGCCCAGGTAGACCACCGTGATGCCGACGCTGATCGAGGCGTAGAGGTCCTTCTGGAAGACCAGCGGGATGCGGTCGGAGAACAGGTCGCGCAGCACGCCGCCGAACACGCCGGTGGCCACCGAGGCGACCGTGGCGATCAAAAAGCCGTGGCCCAGCTCCAGGGCGATGCGGGTGCCCAGCACGGAGAAGGCGCACAGGCCGACGGCGTCGGCGACGAGGAAGACCGTGCTGAAGTACTTCGCCAGAAAGGACAGCGAGACGGTCACCATGGCGGCGACGAGCACAATGATCAGGTAGACGGGGTTCTCCACCCAGATCAGCGGGTAGTGGTCGAGCAGAAGGTCGCGGACCACTCCCCCGCCGAAGGCCGTCACACAGGCCAGCACGAGCACGCCGAAGAGGTCGAAGCGCTGCCGGCCCGCCGCCAGAGCTGCGGTCATCGCCTCGGCGGTGATGCCGATGATGTAGGTGATCGAGAGCAGCATCAGCGGTAGGTGACGGTCAGCGGCGAGTGGTCGGACCAGCGCATCTCGACGCTCTCGGCCTTGTCCACGTGCACGGACTCGGCGCGCTCGAGCATCTCGGCGGTGGCGGCCTGGTAGTCGATGCGCCACCCGGCGTCGTTGTTGAACGCCTGGCCGCGGTAGGTCCACCAGGTGTAGGGGCCGGGGCCCTCGGGGTTGAGGCGGCGGGTGACGTCGAACCAGGCCGGCTCGGCGGCCGGCTCGCGCACCGGGCCGCCGGCGTAGTCGACGGCGCCGGCGAAGGTGCCGACCTCGGCGACGTCCGCGGTCTGCGAGGCGTCCTCCGGGAAAGCGCCGAAGACGGAGTCCATGAAGCGGCGCTCGTCGGGCAGGAAGCCGGACTTCTTCAGGTTGCCCTTCCAGTTCTTCAGGTCCTCGCGGCGGTGGCAGATGTTCCAGTCGCCGCAGATGACCATGCGCGGGTACGTGCGTGCCCGCTCGGCGAGGACGTCGGTGAACTCGTCGAGGAAGCGGTACTTCTCGTCCTGCTTGGGAGTGTCCTCGGAGCCGGAGGGCAGGTAGAGGCTGGCCAGGCGCACCGGGCCGAAATCGGCCTCGTAGGTGCCCTCGAGCCAGCGCCCGGCGTCGGTGAAACTGCCGAAGCCGATCTCGACGTCCGTGAGCTCCTTCTTGGACAGGATGCCCACGCCGGCGCGGCCCTTGGCGGCGGACGGGGCGACGACGAGGTGCCAACCTTCCTCGAGGACTCCGGCCAGCGCCTTCTCGGCCTGCTCGACGGTGGCGCGCACTTCCTGCATCAGCACGACGTCGGGGTCTGCGTGGTGCAGCCAGTCGACGAGGCCGAGGTTGGCCTCATTGCGCTTCTTGGTGGCGGCGCGGATGCCGTTGACGTTGACGGAGGTGACGGTCAGGCTCATGCGCACGATCCTATCGGGCGCGGCGTGAAAACCCGTTCCGGGCCTATCAATCCGCGGCGAGGCTGCGGCGGCGCAGCAGGAAGGCCGAGATCCAGACCAGGATCGCGGCGGCTGCCAGGCCGGCGCCGGCGAAGGCGGGGGCCGCGTAGCCGTGGCCGGCGGCGATGACCGCGCCGCCCAGGGCCGCGCCCAGCGCGTTGGCCAGGTTCAGGGCGGACTGGTTGAGGGCGGCGGCCAGGGTCTGGGCGTCGCCGGCGACGTCCATCAGGCGGATCTGCAGGCTCGGGATGAGCGTGGAGCCGAAGAAGGAGACGAAGCCGAAGTTGATCGAGCCCAGGATGACGTTGGTCGAGGTGAAGTAGAAGCAGACGAGCACCACGGCGATCATGAACAGCGAGAACAGGATGCCGAACTCGAGGTTGCGGTCCGCGATGCGCCCGCCGAACCAGTTGCCCACCACGGAGCCGACGCCGTAACACATGAGCACCACGGGCATCCAGGACGGATCGAGGCCCGCGCGGTCCACCATGGTCCAGGAGATATAGGTGTAGACCGAAAACATGCCGCCGAAGCCGACGGTGCCCATCGCCACAGTCAGCCAGACCTGGCTCTTGGTCAGCGCGGAGAGCTCGGTGCGGAAGCCCGTGGCCTTCATCTCGGTCATGTGCGGCATGAGGAACCACAGGGCGACCAGGCAGATCAGGAAGAGCGCGACCACCAGCGCGTAGGCGGCCGGCCAGCCGGCGAGCTGGCCGAGGGCCTGGGCGGCGGGAACACCGACGACGGTGGCCACCGACAGGCCCATGCCGACGAACGCGATGGCCTGGCCGCGCTGGCCGGGCGGGGCCATCGAGGCCGCCGAGAGCCCGGCGACCGAGAAGTAGGCCCCGTGCGGCAGCCCGGAGATGACGCGGGCTGCCATGAGCACCCACAGCGAGCCGGTCACGGCGGCGAGCACGGTCAGAAGGTTGCCCAGCACCAGGCCGAAGGTCAGGAGCAGCAGCAGGCGGCGCCGCGGCAGCCGCCCGGTCAGCGCGGCGATGCCCGGCGCGCCGATGACCACGCCGAGGGCGTAGGCGGAGATGATGCGCCCGGCGACGTCCTCGGTGACCCCGAAGTCCTCGGCGATGAGGCTGAGCAGACCCATCGTGACGAACTCGGTGGTGCCGATGGCGAAGGCACCGACCGCCATCGCCAGCATGACGATGATCCGGCGCGGCTCGGAGATCTCGGTCTGCCGCGGGCGCGGGCGCCGCGCGGGCAGGCCGACGGGCTTGATGGTGCGGAAAGTCACCGGGGCAGGCTACACCCCGCTCTCCCGGCCCGCCCAGCCAGAACGCCTCGCAGTGACACGGTCGACGCCGCGCCGCGCGGGCGCGGTGCGGCACACGCCGGCGGCGCCCGCCCGCGGCGAGCGACGCGACGTCGGCAAGCACGCACATGCGTGACGCGGCGCACACACGGGGGTGACGCGCGGCGCACGCAAGCGGCGGAGCGGACCGGCCCCGCCCGGCGGTTTTGGTACGACGACGCCGCGGGGCTCCCGGACGGGGTTAACCACGCACGGCACGCCCGGGGTCCCGCCGCTAACCTGGTGGGTTGAAGTGTCTGAAAGTACCAATCACTGAAGGAGAGACTGTGGCCACGATCATCTGGACCCGCACGGACGAGGCGCCGCTGCTGGCGACCTATTCCTTTAAGCCGATTGTCGAGGCGTTCTCCTCGACCGCCGGCATCGACGTCGAGACCCGCGACATCTCCCTGGCCGGCCGCATCCTCGCCCAGTTCCCGGACCGGCTCACCGAGGAGCAGCGCGTCGACGACGCCCTCGCCGAGCTCGGCAAGCTGACCAAGACGCCCGAGGCCAACATCATCAAGCTGCCGAACATCTCGGCCTCCCTGCCGCAGCTCAAGCGCGCCATCGCCGAGCTGCAGGCCGACGGCTACGACATCCCGGACTACCCGGAGAACCCGGAGAGCGACGAGGAGAAGGACGCCCGCGCCCGCTACGACGCCGTCAAGGGCTCCGCCGTCAACCCGGTGTTGCGCGAGGGCAACTCCGACCGCCGCGCGCCCGTCGCGGTGAAGAACTTCGTGCGCTCCCACCCGCACTCCATGGGTGAGTGGGCGAAGGACTCCAAGACCAACGTCGCCACCATGGACGCCGACGACTTCCGCCACAACGAGAAGTCCGTGATCGTCGACAAGGCCCAGACCCTGAAGATCGTCCACACCGCCGCCGACGGCACCGAGACGGTGCTCAAGGACGACCTCAAGGTCGAGGACGGCGAGGTCGTCGACGCGACCTTCATGTCGGCCGAGGCCCTCGATAACTTCCTGGCCGAGCAGGTCGCCCGCGCCAAGGCCGACGGCGTGCTCTTCTCCGCGCACCTGAAGGCCACCATGATGAAGGTCTCCGACCCGGTCATCTTCGGCCACGTGGTACGCGCCTACTTCAAGGACGTCTTCGACGCCTACGGCGACAAGCTGATGGCCGCCGGCCTCAACGGCGAGTCCGGCCTGGCCGCCATCCTCAGCGGGCTCGACGAGCTCGACGGCGGCGAGGAGATCAAGGCCGCCTTCGACAAGGCGCTCGCCGAGGGCCCGGACCTGGCCATGGTCAACTCCCACAAGGGCATCACCAACCTGCACGTGCCCAGCGACGTGATCATCGACGCCTCCATGCCGGCGATGATCCGCACCTCCGGGCAGATGTGGAACAAGAACGACGAGACCCAGGACACCCTGGCCGTCATCCCGGACTCCTCCTACGCCGGCGTCTACCAGACCGTCATCGACGACTGCAAGGAAAACGGCGCCTTCGACCCGACCACGATGGGCACCGTGCCCAACGTCGGCCTGATGGCCCGTAAGGCCGAGGAGTACGGCTCTCACGACAAGACCTTCGTCATCCCGGCCGACGGCACCGTGAGTGTGGTCGACGAGGCCGGCGAGACCCTGCTCGAGCACGAGGTCGGCGAGGGTGACATCTGGCGCGCCTGCCAGACCAAGGACGAGCCGATCCGCGACTGGGTCAAGCTTGCCGTCGACCGCGCCCGCGAGTCCGGCATGAAGGCCGTCTTCTGGCTGGACCCGGAGCGCGGCCACGACCGCACCATCCAGTCGCTGGTGGAGAAGTACCTCGGCGAGCTGGACACCGAGGGCCTGGACATCGAGATCCTCGACCCGGTCGCCGCGACCAAGCTGTCGGTGGAGCGCATCCGCCGCGGCGAGGACACTATCTCCGTGACCGGCAACGTGCTGCGTGACTACAACACCGACCTCTTCCCGATCCTCGAGCTGGGCACCTCCGCGAAGATGCTCTCCGTGGTGCCGCTGATGGCCGGCGGCGGACTCTTCGAGACCGGTGCGGGCGGCTCCGCCCCGAAGCACGTCCAGCAGGTCCTCGAGGAGAACCACCTGCGCTGGGACTCCCTGGGCGAGTTCCTGGCACTGGCCGAGTCCTACCGCCACGAGCAGCGCAAGAACGACAACGGCAAGGCCGGCGTGCTGGCCGACGCCCTGGACAAGGCCACCGAGAAGGTGCTGGCCGAGGGCAAGTCGCCGTCGCGCAAGGTCGGCGAGATCGACAACCGCGGCTCGCACTTCTGGCTGGCCAAGTTCTGGGTCGACGCACTGGCCGCCCAGGACGAGGACGCGGAGATGAAGGAGTACTTCACCCCGCTGGCCGAGAAGCTGGGCGAGGTCGCCGAGCAGGTGGACAAGGACCTGATCGACAACCAGGGTTCCGAGGTCGACCTCGGCGGCTACTTCCTGCCCGACGACGCGAAGGCCTCCGCCGTCATGCGCCCCTCCGAGGCGTTCAACGCGGTGCTCGACGCGCTCTCCGACAAGTAGCGCTTCCGCGCGCGGCGCGATTGCCGACGTCGCGCGGGCCCACGGGCCTGCGTAGGCGCGGCGCCTCTGCGCCGGAGAAAGGACCGCCCGGCTCCGGCCGGGCGGTCCCTTTGTGGTTTGTGCCGGTTCTGTCGATCCCAGGGGCGCGACCGCACCCAGGTGCGCTGATCGCGGAGCGGTTGACCCGTCCCTCCCCCTCACCGTTGCATGTGCCAGGCGCTCAATCGGGCCGTTTCGGGGTCAAGCACATGCAACGGCGGCCGACCCCGGCAGTCAGCAGCAGCGCGCGCCCGGATTCGCGTCCTGGGCGGCCCAGCGGGCCCGCCAGTACTCCTTCTCCGTGGGCACCTCGCGGTCGGGGTGGTGGGCCTGAAGGTGCGCGACGTACTTGGCGTAGTCGTGGTCGCCCATCAGCTCACCGAGGTACCAGCCCACCGAGCGTACCGCCGAGCAGGTCGCCCGCCAGACCCGTGTCAGGGCGCCGGGCGCGGCGTCGGAAATCGTGGTCCGGTAGACGGCGGAGGTCATCGTGCCCCCTCGGCGGCGCTCGCACGCACCTCGTGCTCGCCGGCCTCGCCGCCGCCGGCGACGGTCATCTCGTCGGAGCCCTGGTAGGCCTCGATCTGCTTGTCCAGCTTGGTGGCCAGCATCCCGTGCGGGGCGAAGAAGTTCGACGGGTGATCGGGCTCCTCACTCGACTGGACCTCGAGGCCAGCCGCCCGGGCGCGCACGGCCTTGACGCAGGCCACGGCCGCGGCACCCATGACGATGAGCACCAGCACGGCGAACAGGATCGACAGGGAACCCTGCACGGCGGTGTTGCGCACGACGTCGGAAATCTCCTCGGGGGTCTGGGCTGCGCCGAAGGACTGCGCCCCGGAGTTGAGCGCCTCCTTGTAGCGCGCGTGTTGCGCCCAGAAGCCGATGGCCGGGTCAGAGTGGAAGATCTTCTGCCAGGAGGCGTACATGGTGATGATCAGGTCCCACGCCAGCGGCAGACCCGGGATCCAGGCCCACGTGTACAGGCCCTTCTTGACCACCACGACCAGCACCAGGGCCAGGGCGATGGCGGCGAGCAGCTGGTTGGCGATGCCGAACAGCGGGAAGAGGACGTTGATGCCGCCGAGCGGGTCGGTGACGCCCATCAGCAGGATCGCGCCCCAGATGCCGCAGGTGGCGATGGTGCCGATCCAGTGGCCCGGGGTCCACTCCGGGTCGCCGAACTTCTTCAGGCCCGGGATGTTGGACAGCGAGTCGGTCATCATGAAGCGGGCGACGCGGGTGCCGGCGTCGACGGTGGTCAGGATGAACAGGGCCTCGAACATGATCGCGAAGTGGTACCAGAAGGCCTGCAGCGAGTCGTTGCCGAAGACGTCGGTGAGCACCTCGGACATGCCGAAGGCCAGGGTGGGCGCGCCGCCGGTGCGCGAGACGATGGACTCCTCGCCGATCGCGTTGGCCGCGGCGGTGATCTCCTCGGCGCTCAGGTTGTCGCCGGGAAGCCCGATGCTGTTGACCCACTGGGCGGCGGTGGCGGCCTCGCCGCCGGTCAGCGCCGCGGGGGCGTTCATCACGAAGTAGAGGTGGCGGTCCAGGATCACGGCGGTGACCAGGGCCATCAGGGCGACGAAGGACTCCATGAGCATTCCGCCGTAGCCGAGCATGCGCATGTGGGACTCCTTCTCCATCAGCTTCGGGGTGGTGCCCGAGGAGATCAGGGAGTGGAATCCGGACAGCGCGCCGCAGGCGATGGTGATGAACAGGAACGGGAAGAGGTCGCCGGAGAAGACCGGGCCGTTGCCCTCTGTGGCGAAGTGGGTCACGGCGGGCATCTCGATCTTGGGCGCGACGATGACGATGCCGACGGCCAGCAGCGCGATGACGCCGATCTTCATGAAGGTCGACAGGTAGTCGCGCGGGGCCAGCAGCAGCCAGACGGGCAGCAGGGCGGCCACGCAGCCGTAGATGATCAGGCACCAGGCCAGGGCGACCTTGGAGAGGGTGAAGATCTCGGCACCCCAGGTGGTCTCGGCGACCCACCCGCCGGCGACGATGGCGGCCAGCAGCAGCACGATGCCGATGGCGGAGACCTCGACGACGCGGCCCGGGCGCAGGTAGCGCATGTAGACACCCATGAAGATCGCGATCGGGATGGTCATCGCGATGGAGAACACACCCCAGGGGCTGTCTGCCAGGGCGTTGACGACGATCAGCGCGAGCACCGCGATGAGGATCAGCATGATCGTCATCACGGCGAGGATGCCGGCCGCACCGCCGACGGTGCCCATCTCGTCGCGGACCATCTGGCCGAGCGAGCGGCCGCGGCGGCGGGTGGAGACCCACAGCACCATGTAGTCCTGGACGGCGCCGGCGAGGATGACGCCGATGACGATCCACAGGGTGGACGGCAGGTAGCCCATCTGGGCGGCCATGACGGGCCCGACCAGCGGGCCGGCGCCGGCGATGGCGGCGAAGTGGTGGCCGAACAGGACGCGGCGGTCGGTGGGCAGGAAGTCGTTGCCGTCGGCGGCGTACTCGGCCGGGGTGGCGCGCGCGTCGTTCGGCTTGACCACTTTGTACTCGATCAGGCGCGCGTAGAGCGTGTAGCCGATGATGTAGGAGCCGACGGCGGCGGCGACCAGCCACACGGAGTTGACCTGCTCGCCGCGGGAGAAGGCGAGCACGCCCCAGGCCACGGCGGCGAGGATCGCGATGACCATGAGCGTGATGCGAGCGGCCACGGAGAAGCCGGCGGGGCGCTGGACGCCGACGATGCGGCCGGTCTTTTCGTTGCGGATCAGTTCGTGGCCCTCGGGCGGCTGGGGCGCGCCGGCCTCCGCCGGTTCGCCGCCTGCGCCGGGACGCGTCAGTGCTGTGCTCATTGCGCTGGCCTTTCGGTGCGTGGTGGTGCACGGGGTGGCGCCTCGGTCGGGGTGCCACTCACCCACAGTTCTCAATACGTGGGATATCTATCCCACTTAGGGAGAGACCATATAACACATGCCACTGACAGGGGAATTTCACTCCCCGTCACCCCCGGGCGCGGGTGCGGCGGGGCGGCGCCCAGCCGACCGTCAATTTCCGACGTCCCGGTGGTCGCCGTCGGCGGTTCCCACCCCGAAACACTGATATCGCCCACCAACATTCAATACACTCCGGGCATGGGAACCACCACGGGAACCGACACCGGAACCATCGACCGCCCGCTCGACCTGCTCATCGTCGGCGCGGGGCTCTCCGGGATCGACATGGCCCACCACGTCGCGGAGAACTTCCCCGACTGGGCGTGGGAGATCCACGACGTCCACTCCGACCTCGGCGGCACCTGGCACACCTTCCGCTACCCGGGCATCCGCTCGGACTCGGACATGGCGACCTTCGCCTTCCCCTTCAGGCCCTGGCCGCACAAGGGCACGCTGGGGCGCGGCGAGGACATCAAGGAGTACATCCGCGACGCCGCCCGCGAGTGCGGGGCGCTCGAGCGGCTGCACACCGACTCCTGGATAAAAAACTCCGACTGGCGCACGGACCTGAACCTCTACGCGGTCACCGCGGTCTCGGGCGGCAGCGCCGGCGACCCTGCCGACGCGCGCGACGCCTCCGACGCGGGCCACGACGCACCCGGCGCGCCCACCGAGCGCACCATCTACGCCCGCCGCGTCCACTACGCCTCGGGCTACTACTCCCACGAGCACGGCCACCGCCCCCGCTTCCCCGGCGAGGAGGACTTCGCCGGCGAGATCATCCACCCGCAGAACTGGCCGGAGGACCTCGACGTCGCGGGCCGGCGCATCGTCGTCATCGGCTCCGGGGCCACGGCCATCACACTCGTGCCCGCCCTCGAGGAGGCCGGCGCGCAGGTGACCATGCTCCAGCGCAGCCCCAGCTACGTCGCCCCGCTACCCGAGGTCGACCTGATCAGCGGCTTCTGGAACCGCATCCTGCCGCGCACGCCGGCCTTCCGCGCGGCGCGTTTCCACCACGCGGTGCGCGACATGGGCCAGTACGTCATCGCCCAGCACCTGCCGTTCGTCTTCAAGACGGCGCTCAAGCTCATGCAGCGGCCGTTCCTCAGCCGCCGCGAGATCGACGAGCACTTCACGCCCCGCTACCGCCCCTGGGACCAGCGCGTGTGCAAGGCGCCGGGCGGGGACTTCTTCCGCGCGCTCAACGGCAACGCCCGCGTGGTCACCGACACCATCGACACGTTCACCCCGGCCGGGATCCGCACCTCCAGCGGCGAGGAGCTGGCGGCCGACCTGATCGTGACGGCCACGGGGCTCGACCTGGAGGCCTTCGGCGGCGGGACGCTCAGCATCGACGGCGAGGAGCTCCACCTTCCCGACCAGGTCTTCTACCGCGGCATCATGCTGGCCGGCCTGCCGAACTTCAGCTTCACCGTCGGCTACGTCAACGCGTCGTGGACGCTGCGCTCGGACATGGTCTCGCGCTACATGGTCCGGCTGTGGCGGACGGGCGAGGAGTTCTACGCGCCGGTGCTGCCGCCGGGGCGCCACGACCGCCCGCTCCTCGACTTCGACGCCGGCTACATCCGCCGCGCCATCGGCGACTTCCCCGCCCAGGGCGACCGCTCGCCGTGGCGCTACACGCAGAATTACCTGGTGGAACTTCCCGACCTCGCCCGCGGCGACCAGCGCGAGGACATGGCATTCGGCAAGCGTTGCCTCGAGCTGGTCGGCCGCGCCGCGCCCGGGCCGAAGGTGCGCTCGATCAGCAGCGAGGGTCGTTTCGTCGCCGCGGACCTGTCGGCGTTACCGCCCGCGGAGTTCGTGATTGCCGACGGGCGCAGCGTGCGCGTGCGCCGCGGTGGCCCGGCCACGTCCGGCGGTGCGGGCACGAGCGGCGCGGCCGGTGACGCGGGTGCCACGCCGGTCGCTGGCGCCTCCCGCACCGGTTCCGCGCCCGCTGACGCCTCCCGCGCCGGAGCCGACACCGGCGCCGACGCCGGCACCACTGGCGACCTCCCGCCTCTGGTTTTCATCCACGGCATCGGCCGCTCGCTGGAGGACTGGGACGACCAGGCGACACTGCTGGCCGGGCGCCGCCGCGTCATCGCCGTCGACATCCCGGGCTTCGGCCTGAGCGACCCGGCCGAACGCGTGACCGTCCCGGACACCGCGGCGCTCATCTGGCGGGTGCTCGAAGAGCTCGGCGAGGTCGACGCGCCCGACGCGCACGCCGCCGGGCACTCCCCCGCCGCAGCCGGCGACCGACCGCGTCGCGTGTGCCTGGTGGGCAACTCGCTGGGCGGCGCGCTGTCGATGGAGATGACCACGCAGCACCCCGACCGCGTCGCGGCGGTCTGCCTGGTCGACTCCGCCGGCTTCGGCGACCGCGCCACCGACCTGCTGCGCCTGGTCGCGCTGCCGCTGGTCGGCGAGACGAACGCGAAACTGACCCGCCACCGCGTGCTCTACGAGCCGATCGAGCACCTCATCCTGCGCCGCCCCGGCTCGGTCACCCGCCACCGCCTCGGCGTGCAGCGCACGATCGGGCGCCACCCTGCCCGCGCGCGCACCTACCGCAACTTCGTCCGGGAGCTCGGCTCGGTGCGCGGCATCTCGAAGGACTGGTGCCACGACCTGGTCGACCGTTTCCGCCGCGCCGCCGCGGGCGTCCCCGTCCAGTTCGTCTGGGGTGACGCCGACAAGATCCTGCCCTACGCCCAGTTTCGCGCCGGGCTCGAGGAGCTTTCCGGCATCGTGGTGGACGCCGCCGTCTTCGACGGCGGCGGGCACATGCCGCAGCTGGAGTTCCCGGCCGAGTTCGCCGAGAACCTCCTCGGCTTCCTCGACCGCGCAGAGAGCGGCGCCGTCGCCCCGCGTGGCGCCGGAAAAATCTAGACCGAGCGTTACATACCATGCAGTCCATTCAACGTCACCACCTGCGGTTTCAGAATTTCATTCACGAGGCCTTGCGATAGACCGCTTGGTTCACTAGGGTTGCTCACCACATCGCGCAGACACCACGATGCCCCGCCGGCCCACCGGGCCGACGGCGAGAAGTGACAAACGCAGCAGACCGGACAAGGAACCCGACAATGAGCACCAAGTACGACAACTCCGCCGCCGACCAGTGGAACTTCGAGACCCGTTCCATCCACGCCGGCCAGCCCGTCGAATCCGACACCGGCGCGCGTAACCAGCCGATCTACCTGACCTCCTCCTACGTCTTCGACTCCGCCGAGCACGCCAAGCAGCGCTTCGGCCTCGAGGACGCGGGCCCGATCTACTCGCGTCTGACCAACCCGACCACCGAGGTGCTCGAGAACCGCCTGGCCTCCCTCGAGGGCGGCACCCACGCCGTGGCCTTCGCCTCCGGCCAGGCCGCCGAGACCGCCACGATCCTCAACCTCGCCGGCGCCGGCGACCACATCGTGACCTCCCCGCGCCTCTACGGCGGCACCGAGACCCTCTTCCAGGTCACGCTGAACCGCCTCGGCATCGACGTCACCTTCGTCGAGGACCCGGACGACCCGGCCAGCTGGCAGGCCGCCGTCAAGGACAACACCAAGGCCTTCTACGGCGAGACCTTCGCCAACCCGCAGGCCGACGTCCTGGACATCCCCGCCATCGCCGAGGTCGCCCACGCCAACCAGGTGCCGCTGATCGTGGACAACACCATCGCCACCGCCGCCGTGGTCCGCCCGCTGGACCTGGGCGCGGACGTCGTCGTCGCCTCGCTGACGAAGTTCTACACCGGCAACGGCTCCGGCATCGGCGGCATCCTCGTCGACGGCGGCTCCTTCGACTGGACCGTCGAGCGCGACGGCAAGCCGGTCTTCCCTCACTTCGTCCAGCCCGACGAGGCCTACCACGGCCTGGTCTACTCCGAGCTCGGCGACGTCGCCTTCGGGATGAAGGCCCGCGCCGGCCTGCTGCGCGACACCGGCGCCACCCTCTCCCCCTTCAACGCCTGGGTGACCCTGCAGGGCCTGGACACCCTGAGCCTGCGCATCGAGCGCCACAACGAGAACGCCAAGAAGGTCGCGGAGTTCCTCGCCGGCCAGGACAAGGTCACCGACGTCTTCTACGCCGGCCTGCCGAGCTCCCCGTGGTACAAGGTCAAGGAGAAGCTCGGCCTGGAGTACACCGGTTCGGTGCTCAGCTTCAACATCGACGGCGGCAAGGACGCGGCCTGGCGCTTCATCGACGCGCTCAAGCTGCACTCCGACCTGGCCAACATCGGCGACGTGCGCTCCCTGGTCGTCCACCCGGCGACCACGACGCACTCCCAGTCCGACGAGCACGGCCTGGCCCGCGCCGGCATCTCCGAGTCGACGATCCGTCTGTCGGTGGGCATCGAGAACATCGACGACATCATCGCCGACCTCAAGCTCGGCTTCGACGCCATCGCGTAACCGCCCCCAATTTCCGACGTCCCGCCCCTCACCGCCCGCCGGACCCGTGCGGCGGGCGCGTGGCGCGCGGCACCCCGCGTCCTTCCCGCCGCACCGCGGCCGCATAGCGCCACCCGCCTCCGCACCACCGCCCACATCCCGAATTCCGGACCAGGAGCCCCTGTGACACCGAATCTCGCCCGCCCCGGCGTGCTCGCCCGCCAACCCATCGGCGACTTCCGCACCGAGGCCGGTGCGACGATCCCGGAGGTCCACGTCGCCTACCAGCGGTGGGGCTCCTACCGCGTGAACGCCGACGGCAGCAGCAACGTCGTGCTCGTCGAGCACGCGCTGACCGGCGACTCCGACGCCGCGAGCTGGTGGGGCGACCTCGTCGGGCCGAACAAGGCCATCGACACCGACCGCTACTGCGTGATCTGCACCAACGTCATCGGCGGCTGTCAGGGCACCACCGGGCCCGGCTCGGCACACCCGGCCGACGGGCGGGCCTGGGGCTCGCGCTTCCCGGCGGTCTCGATCCGCGACCAGGTCGAGGTGGAGAAGCAGTTCCTCGACTCGCTGGGCATCACCAGCGTCTTCGCCGTCATCGGCGGCTCGATGGGCGGGGCGCGCAGCCTGGAGTGGTCCTACCTGCACCCCGAGGTCGTCAACGCGGCGGCCGTCTTCGCCGTGAGCGCCCGGGCGAGCGCCTGGCAGATCGGCATCCAGGGCGCGCAGATCGCCGCGATCGAGAACGACCCGAACTGGCACGGCGGCGACTACTACGACACCGGCGCCACCCCGAACGCCGGCCTGGCCACGGCGCGGCGCATCGCGCACCTGACCTACCGCGGCGAGCTCGAGATCGACGAGCGCTTCGGCACCACCCCGCAGACCGGCGAGAACCCGCTGGGCGCCCACCGCTCGGCCGGGCAGCGCTTCGCGGTGGAGAGCTACCTGGACTACCAGGCGCGCAAGCTGACCGCACGCTTCGACGCCGCCACCTACGCCGTGCTCACCGACTCACTGAACCGCCACGACATCGGCCGCGGCCGCGGCGGGCTCAACCGCGCCCTCAGCGAGATCACGGTGCCCACGCTCGTCGCGGGCGTGGACACGGACATCCTCTACCCGTACCACCAGCAGGAGCACCTCTCGCGCAACCTGGGCAACCTGCTGGGCATGGCCAAGATCGTCTCCCCCGTCGGCCACGACGCCTTCCTCACCGAGACCCGTCAGATGGACCGGATCCTGCGCAACTTCTTCGAGCAGGTCGACCCGGACGCCCCCGGCGCCGCGGGCCGCATCGAGTACCACATCTAGTACCCCACCCCGCGCCGACGCCGCACGTCACGCACCACGCCCCACGCGCGACGTCGGCAATCGGGTCAGCTGCCCAGCGCGTCCACCGACGCCGCCAGGAACGCCAGCAGCGCGCCGACCCCGGTGCAGAACGCGACGTCGAACCGCCGCGAGCGCACGGAGAACAGCCCGATCACGGAGTCGTCGCAGCAGGCCCGCATCACGGCCAGCCACAGGAACGCCGCGCCCAGCCCGAACGTCGAGCGGCGCCAGTGCTCGGTCATCCCGAAGACGGCCACGACGACGAGCCCGACGAGAAAGACCGCCAGCATCGCCTGCTGGGCACGCCGCGACAGCCGCGAGGGCGGGTTCTCCCGGTCGTGCGGGTTGACCAGCGCCTCCTGTCGGCTCGCGGGGCGGATCGGGGTTTTAGCCACGGCGGCCAGGGTAGTCCTCAGTCGGCCAGGCCCGCGAGCCGCTCGGCGCGCTCGACGATGTTCTCCAGCAGGAAGGTGCGCGTCATCGGGCCCACGCCGCCCGGGTTCGGCGAGATCGCGCCGGCGACCTCCCAGCAGTCCGGGTGGACGTCGCCGGTGGTCTTGCCGTCGACGCGGGAGACGCCGACGTCGAGGATCGCGCAGCCCGGCTTGATCATGTCGGCGGTGAGCATGTGCGGGCGCCCGGCGGCGGCGACGATGACGTCGGCCTCGCGGGTCTCGGCGGCCAGGTCCCTGGTGCCGGTGTGGCACAGCGTGACGGTGGAGTTCTCGCTGCGGCGGGTGAGCATCAGGCCGATCGGGCGGCCGACGGTGATGCCGCGGCCGATGACGACGACCTTCGCGCCGTTCAGCTCCACGCCGAAGCGGCGCAGCAGCGCGATCGAGCCGTTGGGCGTGCACGGCAGCGGGGCGGGCTCGTTGAGCACGAGCTTGCCCAGGTTGACCGGGTGCAGGCCGTCGGCGTCCTTGGCCGGGTCGATGCGCTCGAGCACGGCGTTCTCGTCGAGCTGCTCCGGCAGCGGCAGCTGCACGATGTAGCCGGTGCAGGCGTCGTCGGCGTTGAGCTCGTCGATGACGGCGTTGAGTTCGTCCTGCGTGGTCTCGGCGGGCAGGTCCTTGCGGATGGACCGGATGCCGACCTCCTCGCAGTCGCGGTGCTTCATGCGCACGTAGTTCTGGCTGCCCGGATCCTCGCCGACGAGCACGGTCGCCAGCCCGGGGGTGATGCCCTTGTCCTTGAGCGCGGCCACCCGGGTCTTGAGGTCCTCGAGCAGCTCGGCGCGGAAGAGTTTGCCGTCCAGTTTGATCGCAGTCACGCCGCCCATTATGTCGCCGCCACGTGACCGGGACAACGCCCGGGGGTGTCCGGTGCCGCTTGACGACGTCGTGCGGGTCGCCGTGGGCGCGCCACGGGGCGCCGGCTCTAGACTTGCGGGCATGCCCGGAGCAGATCTGCACGTCATCTACGACAACCCCGTCATCCCCGGTAACACCGGCAACGCCATCCGCCTGTGCGCCAACACGGGGGCGACGCTGCACCTGGTCGAGCCGCTCGGCTTCGACTTCTCCGACAAGCACCTCAGGCGCGCCGGCCTCGACTACCACGATCTCGCCGACGTGCGCGTCCACCCCGAGCTCGACGCCTGCCTGGCCGACATCCCGGGCGCGCGGGTCTTCGCCTTCACCGGGCACGCCTCGACGTGGTTCGACACGGTGGAGTACCGGCCGGGCGACGCGCTGCTCTTCGGTACGGAGCCGACCGGGCTTCCCGAGGAGCACATGGCGCACCCGCGGGTGACCGCGCGGCTGCGCATCCCGATGCTGCCGGCGCGGCGGTCGATGAACCTGTCGAACTCGGCGGCCGTGGCGGTCTTCGAGGCCTGGCGGCAGCTCGGCTTCCCCGGCGCCGTGTAGAGCCCGATGGGCCGGGGCCACTCCGACGCGACGCGGGAGACCCGGCCAGGCCGCGAGGCCGGCTGGCGCCCGGCGGGCTGCCCGTTTCGGGCGTGACACCGGTGCCCCCACCCCGCGCCGCCGGGCGTCAGATCCGCTGGCCCGGCTGGCCCGGCTGGCCCGTGCCGGTAAGCGCGGGCAGCCGGCGGTCGCGGAGCTTCTCGACGAGCGCCTCCGCGTCCGCGTGCGCCAGATCGCGGCCCTTCATGTAGACCGGCCCGGGCACGAGGTCGAGGCGCACGGTGGCCAGGCCCAGCAGGCGCTGGATGGGCCCGTGGGTCAGCGAGAGCTCCTGGATGTGGGCCGTCTCGATCGTCTCGACGGTGCGGCCGACGCGGCCGTGGTGGGTGATCACGCGGCCCTCGGCGAGGGTGACGGACTGCCGCCGGCGGTCGATCGGCGAGACCCACCGGGCGATCGCGGGGCTGGTGAACTGTGGCTCGCCGTGGCCCTCGGGGGCGGCGACCCGCTCGATCGTCTCGGGGTCCATGCCGGTGATCTCGGCGAAGACGGCCAGCGCGGTCTCCCGGGAGCCGACCGGCAGCACGGTCGAGGTCGACTCCGCCTTGGAGTTCAGCGGGCCGCCGTAGCCGGCGACGCTGACCTGGACCCGCCACCAGCCGACCAGGCGCCACAGCGGGGTCTGGGAGACCTTCACCGCGTGCACCCGGTCGAGCGGCACCGCCTGGCGGCGGCGCTCGGTCAGGCCGTAGTTGAGGTGGAGGACGCGGTCGGCGTCGTCGATCTTGGCGGTGAACAGCCACGAGGTGTTGAGCACACGCCACACCGACGGGATCACGGCGAGCAGCACGCCGATGACCGTGGCGTTCGCGATCGGGGTGGCGACCAGCAGGACCGTGGCGACCACGCCGACGACCGTGTTGGTCGACAGCGCGGCGGCGCCCAGCGCACGCCGCGCGGGGATCTCGTCGACGAGCCCGCGCAGCCGGTCCTCGTCGACCGGCCCGGCCGGCGCGACGGCACCGCTCCCCTGCCCCGCCCAGCCGGCGGATGCGCTCGTGTCCGCGCCCCGGTCGCGGTTCCCAGAGCTTGCGGCACTCGCCGCGCCGGGCCCAACCGGTGCGCCGGCTGGCCGCGCATCGGTGAGGGAACCACCGGAGGGGTGGGACGGGACGTCGGCAATTGAGCCGCCGCGCACCCGCGCCAGGAGGTCGCGGCGCAGCTCCTCGGCGACCGTGCGCGGCAGGTAGAGGATGTCGATGTGCGAGTCGGTGCCGCCGGCGGTCTCGACCTTGACCGAGGCGAGGCCGAAGAGGCGCGGGATGAGCGGCTCGGCGACGTCGACGGCCTGGACGCGGTCGAAACGCGCGGTGCGCAGCTGCCGGTTGAGCACGCCGCGGCGCAGCTCGACCTCCTCGTCGGTGATGCGGTAGCCCGTCGCGCGCCACCAGATTCCCGAGACCAGCCAGATCAGCCCGCAGACCACCACGACCGCGCCAAGCGCCGCCGGCAGGATCCACCAGGGGCCGCCGTGGAGCAGGCCCCACAGCGCGACGTAGACGGAGGCCTCGACGTTGACGGCCACCGCGGCGGCCAAGGCGAGCAGCGCGGTCCAGGCGCGCAGCAGCGGCGTAGCGCGGTGGACGCGGTGCCAGCCGGCGTCGGCGTCGGTGCCGGGCGCCTCGTCGTCTGCCGCGTCGTCGTGTGCGTCGCGGGCGTGACGTGCGCTCACAGGCCGCTCATCCTCTCGCGCGCCTTGACGGCCAGGCGCTCGCGCAGGGCGTCGGCCTCGGCGGCGGGCAGCCCCTCGACTGTGGCGTCGGAGGTCGAGGACGCCGTGTTCAGCGTGACGGTCTTCATGCCCAGCCAGCGCTCGATCGGCCCGTTGGTCACGTCGACGTACTGGATGCGCCCGTACGGCACGACGGTGAACGTGTGCCACATGCGGCCCTTGGTGATCAGCAGCTCGTCGTCGGTCTCGAGCCAGCCGAGCAGGCGCACCTGCGCGGGGATGATCCAGGCCTGCCAGACGGTCAGTGCGGCGAAGACGCCCGCGCCGATCCACCACCACGGCGAGACGACCACCCCGAGCACGACGAAGACGATGAGCGGCACGACCAGCCACGGCATGCGGCCGAGGTAGCGCGCCCGGGTCAGCTTCGGGGATACGGGGTTCATGCCCCGCGCGGCGGCGTCCTTCATGGGCACCATGGTGGCACACGGGGCGTCGGCAATCACGCGCGGTCAGCCCAGCATGCTGAAGGCGAACGCGGCGAGCACCAGCGCGGCGGAGAACGCCCAGGCGATCGGGACGGCGAGCTTGATGTAGCGGCCCATGTTCGCGCCGCCGGCCAGACCGAGCGCGAGCCACAGCGCCGGCGAGAACGGCGAGACGAAGGTGCCGATGACGTTGCCGATGATCAGCGCCAGCGCCGTGGCCATGCCGGAGACGCCGAAGCTGGCGGCGGTCTCCTGGACGATGGGCAGCACGGAGAAGTAGTAGGCGTCGGTGGAGGTCAGCAGGTTCAGCGGCACGCCGAGGAGGCGGACGATGACGTGCAGGTACGGCCCGACGGCGGCCGGCAGCACCGAGACGAGGCTCAGGGCGATCTGCTCGAGCATGCCGGTCTCGTTGAGCACGCCGAGGAACATGGCGGCGGCGATGATGATGCCGGCCATCGACAGGGCGTTGGGCGCGTGGCGGCGCAGGACCTTGGACTGGGAGTGGGAGTCGGGGAAGTTGATCAGCAGCGCCAGGGTGGTGGCGATGAGGAAGGTCGGGGCGGGCGGCAGGAGGCCGGCGAGCAGGATGACCAGGGCGACGAGCACGACGGCGACGTTGGCGACGGTGCAGGCCGTGCCGGTGCGGTAGCTGTAGCCCTCCTCGCGGCGCTCCTCGTCCTGCTGGGCCTGGGAGGCCTCGACGTCGGCGGTGGCGGCGCCGCGGGCGGCGATGCGGCGGCGCCGCTGCAGGCCGAGCCCGGCGGCGACGACGAGCACGAGCACGACCGCCACGCCCTGGATGGGCAGCAGCCGCAGCCAGATGTCGCTGGGTTCCTGGGCGATGACGGCGCCGGCGCGGCCGAGCGGGCCGGCCCACGGCACCATGTTCATCACGGAGGCGGCCAGGGCGACGATGACGATGGTGATCAGGATGTAGCGGGAGATGCCGAGCGCGCGGTAGAGCGGCAGCAGCGCGGGGATGGTCAGCAGGAAGGTCGTGGAGCCGGAGCCGTCGAGGTGGGCGACGATGCCGATGGCGGCGGTGCCGGTGGTCACGGCGACGACGTTGCCGCGGGGGCGCGGATGAGCGCCTTGATCACCGGGGTGAACGGGCCGACGTCCTGGAGGATGCCGAAGAAGATGATCGCGAAGATGAACATCACGACGACGTTCATCACCGAGTCGAGGCCCTCGGCGAAGAAGTCGCCGATGTCTCCGGGGCCGTGGCCGGTGACGAGCGCGCCGACCAGCGGCACGAGCGTCATCGGGACGATGGGGCTGGCGCGACTCGGGCTGTTCCTGGCGCTGACGGTGGTCATCCAGCTCGCGGCGTGGCTGATCGGGGCGCCCGTGCCGCTGGTGATGTCGGCGCTGCTGGCGCTGCTGGTGGCGTTCCCGCTGTCGATGCTGATCTTCCCGCGCATGCGCGTCGAGGCCACGCAGGCCGTCGCCGCCCGCCACGAGCGCGGGAAGCAGCGCAAGGAGTGGATCCGCGAGGAGCTCGCCGGGCGCTGAGCCCCGATTGCCGACGTCCCGTCGCGTCCCTCGGCGGTTCCGTCCGGGTGGGTGCGGGCGCGGTCGTTGCACTCCCGCGCCCCGGTGACGCCCGCTCTGATCCCCTACTCCCCTACGCTGCGCCAGCTGCTGTGTGCGGACAATCCTCCGTCTTCCCTGACCACTAGCAGAAGTAGGCCCCTCCCCGCGCCCTGTACCAGAAATAGGTAACCCCGTGCGGCGGCCTGCAAGGCCTCCTGTGGACCGCGCCCCGCACTCCACAAGCAGGACGCAGTCCCCTCGCGCACCGTTTGTGCGCCCGTCATGCTGGGGCCCATGAACCTGCTCGACCAACTCATCACGGTCACCCGGCAAGGCATAGACCTCGCCGAAGCCGCCCGAGGCATGAGCAAACACCAACTCACCGACTTAGGTGTGCTGCCCATGGACGCCCAGAAGATCGCCCGAGTGGCCCGCACCTACTTTTCGGAAACCTCCGCGAAGACCAACGCCATCCAGGCCGCCCGGAAAAACGGCCACTCGATCGTCACCCTCGACATGATCGAGTCGTTTACCGCCAAACTGAACAACCAACGCCGCGCCTGGGGCTTCCGAACACGCGCCTGCCGTGTGACCGGCTTGCATGACGAGGTACGCAAGGCCTGCCAAAGGCTCCTCGACGAGTACAACGGGCCGGACACACCCGCCCCGCAGACCCGTAGCCTGCAGTTCATCAACTCCAGGACCAAGGGGCAGGGACTGCTCTTCCGGGGTTCGTCGGCGGAGATCGCCGCGCTTCGCCACGCCGCGCACGCGGCGGCGGCGAAGGTAGTCGGTGAGGACAACGTGGACGCCGAGGCCTGTGGTGAGGCGTTCTCCAAGTTCCTTTCCGAGGGTGCGCCCGGGTCTGTTGTGCATGCGGTGGTCGGGGTGAGCCTGAATGAGGCGGTGCGTATCGAGGACGGCGACGGTGACGACATCGAGTTGGTGGCCTCGGACGGCTCGCGGATGACCGGCAGCGAGTTTGTGGACCGGCTGATCCGCCAGGTCGGCGCCACCCGGCCTGCTGCCCAGACCGCCGGAGAGTCAGACACCCAGCCCGACACAGGTGCTGCCGCCACCGTGGGCATGGAGGCCGATGGATCACGGCAGGGCGTCAACCCGGCAGGTGGGAACCTCGCCGGCGACGGGGCCGACCCCGCGGACGCAGACACCGCCGGCGCCTCGCTGGTTCCCGTCCCGGACGCGGACGAACTGACCGCGACTGACATGGCAGGCCCCTCAGACAGGGCCACCACAGAGGACGAGGATGGCCCGGATCTGGGGTTGTTCGCCGCGGAGATCCCCGACACGATCCCGGAGATGGTCTTCGACCAAAACTCGATGATCATGCTGGTCCACCCGCTTCAGGGCCCGAGCAACCTGTACCGGGCAAGCCGCTTCGCCAACGGCAAGCAGCGCACGATGCTGGGGGCGGCTTTCGGGGTGTGTGCTCATCCGGAGTGCAACCAGCCGGCGGAGTTCTGCCAGGCCGACCACGACACCGCCTGGGTGCGTGGCGGGTTGACCAACATCAACAATTTGACGCCGTTGTGCAGGTACCACAACGGAGCCAACGACGATGACCCTGACGGGCCGGTCCGTCACGGGCGGGTCGAGCGTGACGGGTTGGATGTCTACCGGGTGTTGCCGGGTGGGCGCCGCCAGCGGGATGCCACCCCGACCTTGGCTCGGCGGATGATGACCGAGCAGGCCGCCTGCCGCACCGCCCAGGCCGCTTAGCCAACCGGCGCCTCGGAGGCCCCCGAATCACAAACCCGGCCCACCGGCCGGGTACTTCGGCATGCCCACCATGGGCTACCCTGGGGTGCCTCCGGAGAGAACCGCGGCGTCAGCGGAAGTCACGGGAGCCGGCGCTCAAGGCCTCGCCGACCGCGAGCTTTTCGAGCTGGTCGGCCACGAGAGTCACCGCGCCCGAGGCGTTCTGCACGATGCCGCGCACCACCAGCGCCCGCGCCGTGCGCGCGAGCACCTTCTGCCGGTTCCACAACCCCGGCGAGACCATCACGTTCATCAGCCCCGTCTCGTCCTCCATCCCGAGGAACGTCACCCCCGCCGCCGTCTGCGGACGTTGACGGTGCGTGACCACGCCGGCCACGCGCACGCGGGTGCCGTCGTCAATCGAACCCAGGTCCGACGCGGCGACGACGCCCGCCGACGCCAACCTCGAACGCAGCAACGCCACCGGCTGCATGCCGTGGGTCACCCCGGTCGCCGCGATGTCCGCGGCCACCAGATCGAAGGCGCTCATGCCGGGCAGCGCCGGCGCCTCCACCGAGCTCAGCCCCGGCAGCATGCCCTCCTTCTCCGTGGCCGCCACCCCGGCCGCCCACACCGCCTGGCGCCGGTCGACACCGAAGCAGCCCAGCGCCCCGGCCTTCCCCAGCGCCTCCGTCTGCGGCACGCTCAGGTCCGCCCGGCGCGCCAGGTCCGCGACGCCGGTGAAGGCGCGCCCATCGCGCGCGGCGACCACGCGCCCGGCAGCCTTCTCCCCCAGCCCGCGCACCAGGTTCAGCCCCAGCCGGATCACGCCCGGCTCCGGCACCGTCGCCTCGACCGCGCTGGCGGCGACGTCGACGGGCAGGATGCGCACACCGTGGCGGCGGGCGTCGGCGATCAAGGACTGCGGCGAGTAGAACCCCATCGGCTGGGCGCGCAGCAGCCCCGCACAGAACTCCGCCGGGTGGTGCAGCTTGAACCACGCCGAGAAGAACACCAGCGAGGCGAACGACTGCGAGTGCGACTCCGGGAAGCCGTAGGCGGCGAACGCCACGATCTTCGTCCACAGCTGCTCGGCGACCTCCTCAGACAGCCCGCACGTCTCCGCACACCCGCTGATGAACCGGGCGTGCAGCGCCGCCATCTTCGCCGGCGAGCGCTTCGAGCCCATCGCCCGACGCAGCTGGTCGGCCTCACCGCCGGTGAAGCCCGCCGCGTCCACCGCGATCTGCATCAGCTGCTCCTGGAACAGCGGGATGCCCAGCGTCTTGCCCAGCGACTTCTCCAGCACCGGGTGCTCAAAGACCACCGGCTCGCGCCCATCACGGCGGCGCAGATAGGGGTGCACCGACCCGCCCTGGATCGGCCCGGGCCGGATCAGCGCCACCTCGACGACCAGGTCGAAGAAGCAGCGCGGCTTCAGCCGCGGCAGCGTGGCCAGCTGCGCGCGCGACTCCACCTGGAACACGCCGACCGCGTCGCCGCGCGCGAGCATCTCGTAGACGCCGGGCTCGGCAAGATCCAGGTCCCACAGCCGCACCGTCTCCCCGGTGGAGCCGGCGACCAGGTCGATCATGTGGTGCAGCGCCTCGAGCATGCCGAGGCCGAGCAGGTCGAACTTGACCAGCCCCGCCGCCGCGCACGCGTCCTTGTCCCACTGCAACACGGAGCGGCCCGCCATGCGCGCCCACTCCACGGGCACCACGTCGGCGATCGGCCGGTCGCAGATGACCATGCCACCGGAGTGGATGCCCAGGTGCCGCGGCTGCCCGCGGAACTGCCCGGCCAGCTCGGCGACGTCCGCGGGCGGCTCGGAGAACCCCTTCGACCAGCCGTCGGCCGCGCCCTGCGGGTAGCCGAGCGCCCGCGCGGCGTCGCGCAGCGCCCCCTTGCGCCGGTAGGTGATCACGTTGGCCACCAGCGCGGCGCGCTCGCGCCCGTAGCGACCGTAGACGTACTGGATGACCTCCTCGCGCCGCGTCGACTCGATGTCCAGGTCGATGTCGGGCGGCCCGTCGCGCTCCGGGGAGAGGAAGCGCTCGAAGAGCAGCCCGGCGCTGATCGGCTCGGCGTTGGTGATGCCCAGCGCGAAGCACACCGCCGAGTTCGCCGCCGAGCCGCGCCCCTGGCACAGGATCCCGGCGCGCCGGCAGAACCCCACGATGTCGTCGACGATGAGGAAGTACCCCGGGAAACCCAGTTTCCCGATCACCGCCAGCTCGTGGCGGATCTGCGCCCGCGCCCGTTCGCGCACCCCCGCGTCCCGCGAGGCGTAGCGCTCCAGCCCGCGCCGCCAGGTCAGCTCGGTCAGCCAGCTGAGCTCGTCGTGGCCCTCGGGGGCGGGGAAGTCCGGCAGCCGCGGCGCGACCAGGTCCAGGGTGAAGGCGCACTCCTCGGCGATCGCGACGGTCTGCGCGGCCAGTTCGGGCCGCCCGGGCAGCATCCGCGCGATCTGCGCCCCGCCGCGCAGCCACGGCGCGCCCATCGGGTGCAGCTCGGGCTCGGCCTCGCCGACGGCCTGGCGCCGGGCGAGCGCGCGCTTGGCCGCCGCCAGCCGGCTGGCGC
>NZ_JASPJZ010000021.1:3183-51098 GCF_030232385.1 Corynebacterium sp. MSK006 | reverse complement strand
ACACAAGCACACCAGGACCAACACCCTTTTGAAGGCGATGACCCCCGGAAGCTCGGTTCCACCGAGGTTAACACCGTCGCTGACTTCCGTCAACCTCGCGTTAACCCACGGTACCCGCCGCCATCTCGAGACCCCGTGACCGGTCAGCATCTGACCTGGTAGCCGGTGCCTTTCGCGGCGACGGGGTGATAAGTTACCCCGAACCCCACACCTTGACAAATCCCCAGGTGAATCAGGGTTTTTATCCGCGACATCTGCACGGTTGCCACGCGCATTCGGACTGCATTTCCTGCCTGTGCACGCTCCGCAGCGGTACCGGCGGCACTTCCCCTCTCCGTCGGTCCCCGCAACCCCAGCAACCGAAGACACCGGGTACGGGCCATCCAAGCCCGGTACCCGGTGTGTACTTTCCCCCGTAACCCGACGGTCTACAGCCGCCCCGGCCGCCGTCCGCCTAGTGGTAGCAGGCCAGCAGACCCCAGGGACCGTCGATGACCTCGATGTCGGTGCCGAAGATCCTCGTGAGCTTCTCGGAGTCCATCACCTCGGCCACGGGGCCGAACTCCACGATCGCCCCGTCCTTGACGGCGCACACGTAGTCCGCGTAGCGCGCGGCGAAGTTGATGTCGTGCAGCACGACGATGATCGTGCGCCCGAATTCCCGCGCCGCGCGGTGCAGGTGCTTCATCATCTGCACCGAGTGGGAGATGTCGAGGTTGTTCAGCGGCTCGTCCAGGAGCACGTAGTCGGTTTCCTGGCACAGCACCATCGCCACGTAGGCGCGCTGGCGCTGGCCGCCCGAGAGCTGCTCGAGGTAGCGGTCCTCCAGCTCGGTGAGGTTGAGGAAGTCGAGGTAGCGGTCGATGATCTCCTCGTCTTCGGCGGTCAGCCGGCCGTGCGAGTACGGGAAGCGTCCGAAGCCGACCAGCTGGCGCACCGTGAGCTTGGTGATGAAGTGGTTCTCCTGGCGCAGCACCGAGATGATCTTGGCCAGGTCCTTCGACTTGGTCTTGGCCACGTCGAAGTGCGCGACCTCGATGGAGCCCTCGTCCATGTCGAGCAGCCGGCCGATCATGGTCAGCAGCGTCGACTTGCCCGCACCGTTCGGCCCGACGAGGGCGGTGATCCCGCCGTCCGGGATCTCCAGGTCGACCGGTCCGATGTCGACCTCGTCGTTGTAGTTCTTGCGAACGTGGCTGAGCTTGATCACAGGCGCCCCTTCCGGAGGATGACGAACAGGAACATCGTGCCGCCGACGAGCTCGATGACGATGGAGACCACGCCCTGCGCGTAAAAGACGTGGTTCATCAGGAAGTAGGCGCCGGTGAGCACCACGTACCCGATCAGGGCGGCCATGGGGATGATGTAGCGATGGTCGTAGGTGTCGGCGAACTGGTAGGCCAGCGTGGCCACCAGGAAGCCGAGGAAGGTCATCGGCCCGACCAGCGCCGTGGAGACGGCGATCAGCACCGAGACCAGGATGAGCACGTAGATCGTGTTGGCCTTGTGATTCACGCCGATGTTGGTCGCCTGGGCCTTGCCCAGAGCGATGACGTTGAGGGTGCGGGCGTTGAGCATCATCAGCGCCGTAGCGATGAGCACGAGCGGGACGGCCACCGGGTAATAGTCCGGGTCCGCGTTGTTGACGGAGCCGAACAGGCGCGCGGTGAGCACGTCGAACTCGCTCGGGGTCAGCAGGCGCTGCATGAAGGTCGCCAGCGAGCCGAGCCCGCCGCCGATGACGATGCCGACCAGCAGCATCACGTGGATGTTGCCGCGGTCGCCGGTCAGCAGCCAGCTGTAGAGCAGCAGCGACATGCCGACCATGATCACCAGCTGGAAGACGAAGTTGCCCGCCGAGTAGCCGGCCGTCAGCCCCGCCGCACCGAAGAAGAAGACGGTGCTGGTGTGGATCAGCTTGTAGAGCGACTCGAAGCCCATGATCGACGGCGTGATGATGCGGTTGCTCGTCACCGTCTGGAAGGCGACGGTGGCCACCGCCTGGGCGAGCGCCACCAGCGCCATCGCGATCACGGAGTCCGCGCGCCGCTTGGCGATCAGCCAGAAGCGCGGGTCGCCGAACGGGATCGGGTTGCCGTAGGCGAGCAGCCCGGCGGTGAAGACCACCGCGAGCACCACGCACACCGCGAGGATGATCCAGTACTTGCGCCGCGCCTTCGCGGACGCGAAGGAGCCCGAGCGCTTCGCCCGCCCCCCGCGCCCGCCCCCGGCGTGGCCCTCGAGCGTGCCGCGGTCCACACGCACGGCGGCGCCCCCGGCGCCGCCGTCCGCGCCTGCGGTGCGCTCGGCCGCCTGTGCGGCGTGCACGCGGGCGTCGGAAATCGTGTCAGCCATTGCGCTTGCGCCCCCTAAGGATCAGAGCAACGAAGACCACGGCGCCGACGATGCCGAGCACCACGGAGACCGGCACCTCGAAGGGCGCGATGACCGTGCGCGCGAAGAGGTCACAGACGGTGACCACCGCGATGCCGACGAGGACGACCCACGGCAGGTTGCTGCGCAGGTCGTCGCCGCGGAAGAGCGAGACGATGTTCGGCACGATCAGCCCGAGGAACGGCAGCTGGCCGATGACCACGGTGACCACGCCGCTGGCCACGGCGATCAGGCCGGTGCCCAGGATCATGATCTGGTTGTAGTTCAGCCCGACGTTGGTGGCGATGTCCTCGCCGAGGCCCGCGACGGTGAGGCAGTCGGCGAAGACCCACACGATCGCCAGCACCACGAGCACGATCCAGAGCACCTCCCACTGGCCCTCGAAGACCGAGGTGAAGTTACCGGCGAACCAGATCGTCAGCGACTGCAGCATGTCGGTCTGCAGCGCGAAGAACGTCGAGATCGCGCTGACCACGGCGCCGAGCATGATGCCGATGATCGGCACCACCAGCGAAGAGCGCAGCGAGACCCGGCGCAGGAAGAGGAAGAAGACCATCGTGCCGACGAACGCGAAGATCACCGCGCCGATCATGCGGGTGAACACGGAGGCGCCGGGGATGAGAAACATCGTCAGCAGCAGGCCCAGGCCAGCCCACTCGGTGGTGCCGGTGGTGGTCGGCTCGACGAAGCGGTTCTGCGTGAGCAGCTGCATGACCAGGCCGGACATTGCCATGGCGGCGCCGGCGAGCACGAGCGCGATGGTGCGCGGCACGCGGGTCTTGCCGAACATCTCCCAGCCGTCCTCGGCGTGGATGATGTCGTAGACTCCGGTGAACAGCGACGCCGCCAGCAGCGCCGCGACGAGCAGGACGCCGATGAGCAGCGCCCAGCCGTGGCGCCCGCGGCGCCTGCCGGCGCGGGTGCGTCGGCGCGTGTCGCCGGGCTCGTCCGTCCCGGCGGTTCGGCCGGGTCCGCCGGCCTGGCGCGCGGTTGCGGTACTCAAGAAGTGTCTCCCATCCGCCTCTCGGCGAAAGATGTGCGGGGACGCGCCGGAGGCCGGGCGTCCTCTGGGTCTCCCATGCAGCCTAGCTTAGGCTTGCCGACGTCGCGAAGCTGCAGCGTGTGCGGTTAATTGGCGCCCGGCGCATGGTTGCGCCGGACATGAATGAGGGCCGCCCCGCCCGGAGGCGGTGCGGCCCGTCGTCACCCGGCGCGCCCGGCGTCTGCTCGACGTTCCCGGGCGCCGGCCGTGCTACTTCTACGCGGCCTCGAGCTGATCGGCGATGCCGTTCAGGATCTCGGTGTAGGTGATGATGTTCTCGTTGGTGTAGGTGTCGTCGGGGGCGTAGTAGACGTGGCCGTCCTTGACGGCGGTGACGCCCTCGAGCGGGGTGGACTCCTCGATCACGGTCTTGGCGGGCTTGGAACCCTCGGCGGAGCTGACTGCGGCGTCGCGGTCGAGGACCAGCATGAAGTCCGGGTTGGAGTCGGCGATGGCCTCGACGGAGATGTCGTCGCCCTTGTGGTCGGAGGTGGCGTGGTCGATCTGCAGGGCCGGCTTGAAGCCGATCAGGTCGAACAGCGGGCCGTAGGTGCGGCCGACGTGCGGGGCGACGTATCCGATGTCGCCGCCGGAGACGTTGACGGCCATGACGGTGGACTCGCCGTCGTAGGCGTCCTTGGCGCGCTGCAGGGCCTTGTTGAAGTCGTCGATCAGCTTCTGGGCCTCGTCCTCCTTGTCGAAGATCTTGCCCAGGTTCTCAGTGTGGCGGGCCAGCTCCTCGTCGAGCGGCTTGTCCTCGCGCGGCTCGAACTCGACCAGGGTGGCCTGGGGGTTCATCTGCTCGATCTGCTCGTCGTACTTCTGGAAGCGCTGGCCGGAGACGATCAGCTGCGGGTCACCCGCGACGATCTGCTCCAGGTCCGGCTCCTTGTGGTTTCCGACGTCGAGGATGCTCTCGTCGTTCTTCAGGTCCGGCAGGGTGGACGGCACCAGCTGGCGGGCGGCGACGGTGATCGGCACGTCCCACTGGTCGAGAATCTCGAAGGAGCGGTTGTCCAGGACGGCGACGCTCTCGATCGGCTTCTCGATGGTCTTCTCACCCTCGTTGTCCTCCACGGTCACCGACTCGGCGGCGGTGCTCTCGGTGGCGGAGCCGTCCGCGGCGGCGGAGGTGGAGGAGCCGGAGCCCTCACCGTCGTTGGAGCAGCCGGTCAGCACGAGCGCGGCGCCGGCGACGAGGGCGGTCAGGGTGTGGCGGATCTTGGCCATCTGTCTCTCTTCCTGAGGTGGTTCTCGGGCCTGCCTTGGGGAGCAGGCCGGAAGGACGATCTACCGTAGCTAAGGCTACGGTAACCTTCTGTCCGCAGACGATAACGGAGCGTTGCGACTTTGGCCAGGCTAACCCCATCTGCTTGGCGGCAACCTCCAAAAACCCGGTCAGGCGCGGCGAAAGTAATCAGATGTCCACCCCTGCCACCTACCCCCTATCCGAATTTCTTTACTTCGAGTTAACCCGAAGTGGTTCGGGAGTTCACCACACGTGTAGTGCGCCGCTCCCCCGACGGACCGCAGGTGGGGCGCCCGCCGGGCGCCGAGCCCCGCAGGCCCGCCGACCCCGGGCAGGTCCGCGGGCTCGGACATGATCGAAGCCCCCGGCCGAAACGGCCGGGGGCTTCCTCGGTGGAGCTGCCGGGACTCGAACCCGGGTCCTTCGCCACCTCGCCAGGGCTTCTCCGTGCGCAGTTCGCGCGGAGTCTCTGCTCGGCCCTCCGGATCAGGCGAACACGTCCGGATGACGGGCCCAGTCAGCGGTGGAAGTCCCGCCGGGCCCCGCTGACGCGACCCGGCGGCAAGTCCCTTAGTCGATGCCAGACTCCGGATCAGGGACGTATCCGGGCTGACAGACACGCGCTCGCTTTAGGCAGCGAGGGCGTAGTCGCGCTGAGTGTTCTCGGCGCTTATCAGGTTGCTGCGACGCTTACGGTGGTCTCCAGCCTGCACCGGCACGCTTCCCCTGGCTCAATCGACGAAGTCGAAACCAATGATCAGCCCCTCTTCGTGTCCTGCGGACGGGAGGTGTGCCACCTTCCGCAGGAGATTTAACTGTACGCCCGCCGGCCCTACTCCCGCAAGCACCGCCCGAACACCACCCGGACACCGCCCGAGGTCACGGCCGTCACGGGCGAGGGTTTCACCCCCCTTTCCCACCCGCGCGAGACCCCCGGGAGATATTGTGGCTGCCGACACACCCGCGCGGCGGCGCCTCCGGTGCCACCCCGAGAATGTCCGCCCGAGGTGTCCCATCACCGACCTGAGACGACTGACCCCGACCCGGGGACGGCACCCGCCGTGCCCACCGTGAGGAGCGCCCATGCCGGCACACCCCGTAGACAAGGACGGCCGCCGCACCGACGCCGACCTGAAGGACGGCGACCTGGAGGACGCCGCGGAGATCGAGCGCGACGAGGAACGCCGCACCGAGGGCGAGAACCACCCCGAGGACGGCGAGCACCGCCCCGGCGGCTTCCTCGGCCTGGTCGAGCGCGTGGGCAACAAGCTGCCCGACCCGTTCTGGCTCTTCGTCATCCTCTCCGTGGTCGTGCTGATCAGCTCGTGGATCGGCAACAAGCTCGGCATGCGCGCCGAGAACCCCTCCGACGGCGAGACCGTCGAGGTGACCAACCTGCTCTCCGCCGAGGGGCTGCAGAAGATGGTCTCGGAGGCCGTGGAGAACTTCATCACCTTCCCGCCGCTGGGCGTCATCCTCATCGTGATGCTCGGCATCGCCGTCGCCGAGCACTCCGGGCTGCTCGGCGCCGCCATGCGCGGGGCCGTCGGCCGGGTGCGCCACCCGATGGTGCTCACCTTCGTCGTCGCGCTGACCGCGGTGACCGGCTCGATCGCCTCCGACGCGGTCTACGTGATCATGATCCCGCTGGGCGCGGCCGCTTTCAGCGCGGTGGGCCGCTCCCCCATCGTCGGCGCGATGGTCGCCTTCGCCGCCTCCTCGGGCGGCTTCAACGCCTCGCTGCTGCTTAACATCACCGACCTGCTGCTCGCCGGCATCTCGACCTCGGCGGCGGCGTTCATCGACGAGTCCTACAAGGTCTCCCCGCTCGCGAACTACTTCTTCGTCATCCCCTCGGCGATCGTGCTCGCGCTGCTGATCACCGCGGTGACCGAGCTGTTCATCAACGACAAGGCCCGCGAGCTGGTCAACCACGACCACGTCGACGACGACGCCGCCAGCTTCACCACCCCGGACCACATCGAGACCCCCGACGACGAGGGCCTCAAGCTTGCCGCCGAGGAGATCCGCGGTCTGAAGGTCACCGGCCTGTTCATCCTGGGAATGCTCGCGGCCTACATCGCGCTGCTGTTCATCCCCGGCTCTCCGTTCCTCGGCCCCGACAACGCGGCGATGGAGTCGGTGCTGATCACCGACATCGGCGCCGTCATCGGCGTGATGTTCTTCGCCGCCGGCCTCGTCTACGGACTGGTGACCCGCTCGATCACCTCCGGCGGCGACGTGCCGCGCTTCATGGCCAAGGGCCTGGAGACCCTGGTGCCGATGATGGTGCTCTTCTTCGCCGTCTCGCAGTTCCTCGCCTACTTCGAGTGGTCCAACCTCGGCCAGTGGACCGCCATCAAGGGCTCCGAGGCGCTGACCGCCATCGACATGCCCACGCCGCTGCTCTTCGCGCTGTTCGTGCTGCTGGTCGCGGCCATCAACCTGCTGATCACCTCCGGCTCGGCGCAGTGGGCGCTCATGGCGCCGGTGGTGGTGCCGATGTTCATGCTCGTCGGCATCGCCCCCGAGGTCACCCAGATGCTCTACCGCATTGGCGACTCCCCCGCCAACATAGTCACCCCGATGAGCCCGTACTTCGCCCTGGCCCTGATGTTCCTGCAGAAGTACTACCGCAAGGCGGGCCTGGGCACGCTGATGAGCCTCTCGCTGCCCTACGCGGTGACCATGATGGTCGGATGGTTCCTGTTCTTCCTGGCCTGGTACTACACCGGCCTGCCGCTCGGCCCCGGCACCCCGATGGAGTACCCGGCCGGCTAGGCGGCCCGCGGCCTGGCCTCCCCGCGACCTAGGCCCGCAGCCTAGGCGTGGTCGCGGATCCAGTCCGCGAGCACGACCGCGTGGTTGTGCTCGCGGTCGTGGGCCGCGTACAGCAGGCTGACGTCGCCGTCGCCGGCCAGCTTGAGCAGCCGGGCGACGTCCTCGCGGGCGTCGTCCTGCGTCTCGGTGTCCGTGCACGCGGCGTCGAGCTCGGCGCGGTAGCGCCGGGTGAACTCCTCGAACTTCTCCGGGTCGTGGTCGAACCAGGTGCGCAGCCCCTTCGAGGGCGCCGCCGCCTTGAGCCACTCGTCGTGGCCGAGGTCCTCCTTGGACACCCCGCGCGGCCAGATCCGGTCGACCAGGACCTTGGTGTCCGGCGCCTTAGCCGAGCCGTCGAGCAGGTCGTGGACCTTCACCACGTGAACCGTCATGCCGTCATCCCCTTCACCTTGCGGCCGAGCTCGCGCGTGATCTCGCGCTCCTCGGTGCGCCGGCGGATCGCCTGGCGCTTGTCGTAGTCCTGTTTACCTTCGGCGAGGCCGAGCTCGACCTTGACCAGCCCGTTCTTCAGGTAGAGCCGGAGCGGGACGAGCGTGCGGCGCCCGTCGCGGACCTTACCCTCGATCGAGTCGATCTCGCGGCGGTGCAGCAGCAGCTTGCGGGTGCGCCGCGGCGAGTGGTTGGTCCACGAGCCCATGGAGTACTCGGGGATGTGCAGCTGGCGCAGCCACACCTGGCCGTCGTCGACGGTGGCGAAGGCCTCGACCAGGGAGGCCTTGCCCTCGCGCAGCGACTTGATCTCGGTGCCGACGAGCTGCACGCCGGCCTCGTACGTCTCGAGGATGTTGTAGTCGTGGCGGGCGCGCCGGTTGGTCGCGATGACCCCGGGGCCGGCCTTCGACGACTTCTTCTTTTTCTTGCCCATAACGGCGTCCCAGTCTACGCGAACGGGCGCGGGACAAACCCCGCGCCCGATTTCCGACGCCGCGTGCGCCGCGCCCGTGCGCCTGCGCGCACCCGTCCGGTGTTACTTGCGGACGTAGGCGCGCAGCGTGACCTGTGCGGTCAGTGCGGCGAAGAGGACGCCGACGACCGCGACGACCGGCATGACCAGCCAGATGTCGGCGGTGGTCACCGGCGCGATCAGCTGGGCCTCGTAGAGGCCGCGCAGTGCCTTGTCGATGACCAGGCCCTTGCCCAGCAGCAGCCCGCCGGTGGCCAGGGCGGCGCCGATGATCGTGGCGAAGACGGCCTCGAGGACGAACGGCGCCTGGGTGTACCAGCGCGAGGCGCCGACCATGCGCATGATCGACATCTCGTCGCGGCGGTTGTAGGCGGCGATCTGGACCATGTTGGCGATCAGGAAGATCGCGGCGACGGCCTGGATCGCGGCCAGCAGGAAGGTCGCGTTGCGCACGGCGTCGAGGTTGTCGGTGGCCCCGCGCAGGTCGTCGACCTGGTCGACGACCTCGGCGACGTGGTCCATGTCGCGGACCGGGTCGAGCGGGGTGGTGTCCAGCGGGTCGGCCAGGCGCACGTGCAAGGCCGCCGGCAGCGCGTCCGGGGAGGTCTCCTCCACCAGGCGCGGGTCGGACTCGCCGAAGACCTCGACGAAGCGCTGGTAGGACTGCTCGCGGGAGCGGAAGGTCACCTCGTCGACGCCGTCGGCGCCCTCGAGCTTCTCGAAGACGGCGCGGCAGGCCTCGCTCGAGCAGTCGGTGTCCTGCCCGGAGACCTCGTCGTCGAACTGGACCATGACCTCGACGCGGTCGAGGTAGATCTCCTTGGTGTCGGAGGTCATGCCCGTGACCAGGAAACCGGTGGCCAGAAGGGCCAGCGAGATCGCCGTGGTGATGATCAGGGCGACGGTCATGGTGACGTTGCGGCCCAGGCCCTTGACGGCCTCGCGCAGGACGTATCCGAATTTCACGTCTGGATGCTCCTTAGTTCTCAGCCGGGCCAGTCAATTGACCGTGCCGTAGACGCCGTGCTCGTCGTCGCGCACCAGGTCGCCGAGGTGCAGCTCGACGACGCGGCGGCGCATGTCGTTGACCGCGCGGGCGTTGTGGGTGGACATGACGACGGTTGTGCCGGTGCGGTTGATCTGCGAGAGCAGCGTCAGGATCTCGTCGGAGGTCTCCGGATCGAGGTTGCCCGTCGGCTCGTCGGCCAGCAGCACCAGGGGGCGGTTGACGAAGGCCCTCGCGATGGCGACGCGCTGCTGCTCGCCGCCGGAGAGCTCGCCGGGCATGCGGGTCGACTTGGCGGCCAGGCCGACCATCTCGAGGATCTCCGGGACCGCCTTCTCGATGCGGTCGCGGCGGGTGCCGATGACCTCGAGCGCGAACTTCACGTTGTCGTAGACGTTGAGCTTGGGCAGCAGTCGGAAGTCCTGGAAGACGTAGCCGATGCGGCGGCGCAGCTGGTTGACCTGCTTGCCGCGCAGCTTGTTGACGTGGAAGTCCCCCAGCCAGATGTCGCCCGAGGTGACGTTCTCCTCGCGGATCATCAGCTGCAGGAAGGTCGACTTGCCCGAGCCGGACGGTCCGATGAGGAAGACGAACTCGCCCTTGTCGATCTCGATGGAGACGTTGTTGAGGGCGGGGCGCGTCGAGGTCGGGTACACCTTGGTGACGTTGTCGAACGTGATCACAACGAACGACTCTAGCGAACACACCTTACGGATGTGACAGCAGTGTCCAGAATATACGTGAGTTAACAGCTGTTACATATGTGGCGACGTCGCCATGCGCGACGTCGTCAATCGTGCGGCGCCGCTGCGGCGCCGTCACCGCGACCGCGCCCACCGCGCCGGGGTCAGTCCTCCTCGGCGGCCTGCTGCTCGGCCATTCGCCAGCGGATGCCGGCGTCCAGGAAGCCGTCGATGTCGCCGTCGAGCACCTTCTGCGGGTCGCCGACCTCGTAGTTGGTGCGCAGGTCCTTGACCATCTGGTACGGGTGCAGCACGTACGAGCGCATCTGGTTGCCCCAGGAGGCGTTGCCGCCGGCGCCCAGAGCGTCGAGCTCGGCGCGCTCCTCCTGGCGCTTGCGCTCCAGCAGCTTGGCCTGCAGCACGCGCATGGCGGAGGCCTTGTTCTGGATCTGCGACTTCTCGTTCTGGCAGCTGACCACCAGGCCGGTCGGGATGTGGGTCAGGCGCACCGCCGAGTCGGTGGTGTTGACCGACTGGCCGCCCGGGCCCGAGGAGCGGTAGACGTCCACGCGGATCTCGGAGTCCGGCACGTCGATGTGGTCGGTCTGCTCGACGACGGGCAGCACCTCAACCTCGGCGAAGGAGGTCTGGCGGCGGCCCTGGTTGTCGAAGGGGCTGATGCGCACCAGGCGGTGCGCGCCCTGCTCGACGGAGAGGTGGCCGTACATGTACTCGCCGTGGATGACGAATGTGGCCGACTTGATGCCGGCCTCCTCCGCGTACGAGATGTCGTAGACGTCGACCTTGTGGCCGTGCGACTCCGCCCATCGGGTGTACATGCGCATGAGCATCTCGGCCCAGTCCGCCGCGTCGACGCCGCCGGCGCCGGAGCGGATGTTGATCAGGGCCTCGCGCTCGTCGTACTGGCCGGACAGCATCGTCTTGACCTCGAGGGAGTCGACGGCCTCGGAAACCTGGGCCAGCTCCTCGTCGGCCAGCTCGGTGCTCTCACCCTCCTCCTCGGCGAGCTCGTACATCACCGGCAGGTCCTCGAGCCGGGAGCGCAGGTCGCGCAGCCGACGCAGCTTGGCCTGCACGCTGGAGAGCTCCGAGGTGACCCGCTGGGCGTGGTCCGGGTCGTCCCACAGGCTCGGGTCGGCGGCCTGGGCCTCGAGCTCGCGTTCCCGGGAGGACAGCTCCCCGGGGTCCATGACCTTCTCGATGGTGGTCATGCGGGACTCGAGGTCCTGCAGGGCTTGTGAGGTATCCGGTCGCATAGCGACGATCTTAGCTCCCGGACGCCCGCCGTCCCTCCCCCGCCCGGTGTACAGGCGGCGCGCGCGGCGGCACAATGACTGACATGACTTCCACGTCCCCGACGAGCTCGAACGAATCCGCCCCTGACAACGCCGCCGGCCGAACCGGCGCCCCCGCGCACACCATGTCGGAGATGGTCGACGCCCTGGTCTCGACCTTCGCCGTCGCCCACGACGGCGACTCGGACGAGCGCCTGGCGCAGACCCTGGTCTTCAACGCCGGGCGCCTGGCCTGGCGCATGCGCGAGCAGGGCGTGACCACCGAGCGCAAGACCTCGGTCTCCGACGTGGTCACCGACGCCGACCGCGCCGCCGAGCGCCTGGTCTCCGGCGTACTGGAGAAGCTGCGCCCCGAGGACGGCGTACTCGGCGAGGAAGGGGCCAGCCGCACCGGGACCAGCGGGCGGACCTGGGTGATCGACCCCGTCGACGGCACCTACAACTTCACCTCCGGTTCGGACTACTACTGCTCCGCCCTCGCCCTGGTCGAGGGGCCCGCCGACGAGCCCGAGCGCCTCATCCTCGGCGCCGTGCACCGCCCGGCGATGGGCTACACCTGGTTCGGCGGGCCCGAGACCGCGCCCGTGCGTGACGGCAAGCCGCTGGCGCGCCTTGAGGACCGCCCGCTGGCCGAGCTGAGCCTGGCGACCTACATCCACCCGACCTGGCTTGCCGACGCCGCGGTGCGTGACGTCTGGCTGTCCGTCGCCGGTGCGCCGGCCACCCTGCGCATGCTGGGCGCCGGTTCCGTGGACCTGGCCGGGGTCGCCGAGGGCAGCGTGGGCGCCTGGATGCAGCACTCCGTACCGGCCTGGGACTGGCTGCCGGGCAAGGCCCTCGTCGAGGGCGTCGGCGGTACGGCCCGCCAGGTCGAGGCCGGCGGCGTGGTCTGGTCGGTGGCGGGCAACAAGCGCGTGGTCGATGAGATCGAGGAGCTGCTGCGCGGCGCGCAGTGACCCCGGGCACCTAGAATCGGGAACCATGAGCAGTTACGGAGACGATCTCGCCCTGGCCCTCGAGCTGGCGGACCTCGCCGACGGCATCACGCTGGAGCGCTTCGAGGCCGCGGACCTGTCGGTCGAGTCAAAGCCCGACATGACCCCGGTCTCCGACGCCGATCTGGCCTGCGAGGAGGCCCTGCGCGAGCGGCTGACCGACGCACGGCCGGCCGACACGGTGCTCGGCGAGGAGTTCGGCGGCACCCCGGAGATGACCGGCCGCCAGTGGGTCATCGACCCGATCGACGGCACGAAGAACTACGTGCGCGGCGTGCCCGTGTGGGCCACGCTCATCGCGCTGCTCGAGGACGGCGAGCCGGTCGTCGGCGTCGTCTCCGCGCCCGCGCTGGTGCGCCGCTGGTACGCTTCCGCCGGCTCCGGCGCCTGGCGCAGCGTTAACTCCGGTTCCCCGAAGCGCCTGTCGGTCTCGGGGGTGGCGGAGCTCTCCGACGCCTCCCTGTCCTTCTCCTCGCTGAGCGGCTGGCGCGAGCGCCGCCTGCGCGAGAAGTTCGTCGCGTTGACCGACGAGGTCTGGCGCCTGCGCGGCTACGGCGACTTCTTCAGCTACTGCCTCGTCGCCGAGGGCGCGGTCGACCTGGCCGCCGAGCCGGAGGTCTCCCTGTGGGACCTCGCCGCGCTCAGCGTCGTGGTCACCGAGGCCGGCGGCACCTTCACCTCCCTGGAGGGCACGCCCGGCCCGCACGGCGGCGACGCGCTGGCCTCCAACAGCCTGCTGCACCAGGGCGCGCTCGACGCCCTGGGCACCGCGCGCTAGACACCGCGCGCAGCCGACGGCAAACCCCCGTCACCGTCTTTCGGTGGCGGGGGTTCTCCTCTCGGTAGCGGCGGCGGGGCGGGCCCGGCGCGCCTGTGCTCCGCCTAGCGGCGGTAGGCGGTGAAGCCGGAGCCGGGGCGCGAGGCGTCGGTGCGGTTGAGCGAGTCGACGGCCGGGGCGATCGGGCTGACCAGGGTCGGCATGAACAGCGGGCCCTGCAGCGGGGTGCGGCAGGAGATCTCGTAGAAGGGCAGCATGCCGCCGGTCACCGAGCCGACCACGCGGCCGTCCTGGAGCACCGGGGCACCGGAGTCGCCGGCGCCGGCACAGACCTGGGTGATCGCGAAGCCGGGCTGGGCCAGCCAGGTCATCCCGCAGGTGTAGCCGGTGGCCACGCCCTGCTTGCACAGCTGGGTGCCCAGGCCGGCGTTCATGGTGCCCACACCGTTGACTTTGACCCCGCCGTAGTTGTCGGTCAGCTCGGTGTTCGAGCCGAGCTCCACGACGGCGTAGTCGTACTCGGGGTCCTTGGCCACCACGGTGCCGGCCGCGCCCACGCCCAGCGCGTCGGCGGAGTAGACAGGCTCGCCGACCTCGCCGCAGTGCCCGGCGGTCAGGCCGACCTTGCGGCCCTGCGCGTCGGTGCCCACCGCGGTCAAGGTGCACATCGAGTCGTCGCCGACGTAGATCGGGGTGCCCGCGCCCATCAGGGCGTGCCCGCGCTCGGCGGCGTCGACGGCCGCCGGCGGGACCGGGGCGGCGTCGAAGTAGCTGCCCGGCGCGCGGTGCAGCACCGGCCCGGAGCCGGGGAGCTTCCCGGCGAGCACCTGATCGAGCGGGTCGGTGGACCAGTGGTAGTTCGGGCCCTCGCCGTACGGGTCCGGGACCAGCTCGTAGGCCACGCCCGGGGCGGGCCCGCCGGTGAAACCAGCATCCGCGGCGGCGTCGGAGATACCGGCGACGGCGCCCGCCGCGGCGTCGTCAATCGCGCCGCGTGCCTGCTCGCCGGCCGCCTGCGCGTCGGCGACAGCACCGTCGACGGCGGCCTCCACGACCGGGTCCAGCGGCGCGGTGGCCACACCGTGCTCGGCGAGCGTGGCCCGCGCCTGCTCGACCGCGCCCGGCTGCTCCGCGGCCTGCGCGGTGGGGAGCAGGCCCCCGACGGTGATCAGGGCCGCGGTGGCGGCGGCGAGGGCGCGGACGGCGGGACGCATGGGCATACTCCTGGCTGGGACGGGGCCGGAAGGCCCCGGAAACTTCTCTGTCTGAACTCATGGTGCCACCGCCGCGCGACGCTCGGGTGTCGCATGACGCGCGGCGGCGCCGGCGTGGCCAGATCGTTATCAGTCGCTCCCCCCCAAGGAGGGGCCTCAGGCAGCCGTGGCCCGCAGCCTCCCCATGGTGATCCGCCCTACATCTCCAGCAGCGTGGCCGGATCGGTGTCCGTCGCCAGTGCGGCAGCCAACAGAATCCGAGCCTGAGCGGCCCGGAAATGACCCGAGGAAATCACCCCGGCGTCGAAGAGGGTGGCAGCCCCTCCGGCACCCCCGTAGACACCCTCGACCTTGCCTTCGGGCACGCGGGTGGTCATCACGACGGTCACCCCTTGGTTGACCGCATCCATGATCCCAGCGGCCAGGTCGGTGCCGACGTTGCCGGCGCCCATGCCCTCGACCACGATGCCACGTGCTCCGTCGACCACGGCGGCGTCGATCACCGCGCGCGGGGCACCTGGGTAGGCAGCGACGGTGCGCACATCTACGTCGGCGAGAGAGGTCAACTCGAGAGCCTCGGGACGGACCGCATCCTCCGGCGCGTTGGATGCGAAGCCGTCAGCCGCCTCGGTGTGATGCTTGTAGGCCCCGCGAGCGGGAATGAGATCACCGCCGAAGCTGATGAAGGCCCCGCGGTCCCGGTTGGCGGGGTCCACGGCGGCGTTGATGGCGTCGGCGAGATTGGCCGGGCCGTCCGGGTCCGGATCATCGAAGGGCCGCATCGCACCGGTGAAGACAACCGGGCGGGAATCGGCGAGGAAGGCGTCGACGGCAACAGCGGATTCCTCCATCGAGTCGGTGCCGTGGGTGACCACCACGCCAGTTGTGGACTCACCCGCCAGCGCATCGGCGACGGCCGTGAGAACGGTGTCGGTGTCCTCGAGTGTCATCGCCGAGGAATCGAGCTCGGCGACCTGGCGGACCTCGACCTCGACCTTGTCGCCGATGCGGTCGCGCACGGAGTCGACGAGCTCGTCGCCGGAGACGGTGGGCACCACGGCGCCGTCCTCGTCGTGGGTCGAGGCGATGGTTCCTCCGGTGGTCAACACGACCACGTTCCCTTCGGCGTCAGCGGGTGGAGTGGCCGAGCCAGCGGCCGTATTCTCTTCGTCCGCGCTCGTACAGGAGGAGAGCATGAGGCCGGCGGCGAGCACCGCGGCCAGCGAGGCGAGCACAGGAATCTTCATGGGTTGCACTTCCTTAGGGTCGGGGGCAGGAGTTCACTCAAGTTTATATTAATCGACACTCAATTACATAGTATTTAGGTATATTTCCTCGAGCGGATCACTTCACTCGGCAACGTCCCGTCCATGACGACCGATTGCACCCGGTGACCTCCTACCGCGAGCCGGGCGCCCCGATCCCGCGGCGGTTATGCTTCGGGCATGAAGACGGCGTGGGCGTTCTGGGACTTCGGCTCCGCCGCGTTCAACGCGGTGCTGGTGACCTTCATCTTCTCGGTCTACCTGACCGACTCGGTGGGCTCACAGATCGACGCCGGGCAGACCCCGTCGTTCTACTACAGCATCGCCCTGGCCGTCGCCGGCGCGGCGATCGCGCTGGTCGCCCCGGTGATGGGCCAGCGCGCCGACGCCCACGGCACCCGCCGGCGCTCCCTGGTGGTCTGGACGCTGGTCACCATCGCCCTGATGGCCTGTCTCTTTTTGGTACGCAACGATGCCCCGGTGTGGTTCTGGGTGGGCATCACGGTCATGGCGGTCGCCTCGGTCACCTTCGAGTTCGCCGAGGTCAACTACTTCGCGATGCTCAACCAGATCGCCACCCGCGCCACCGTCGGGCGCATCTCGGGCATCGGCTGGGCGCTCGGCTACGTCGGCGGGATCGTGGTGCTGCTGCTGTGCTTCGTGCTCTTTGTCTCCGGGGAGGGCGGGGTCTTCGGCCTGCCCACCGACGGCGGGCTGAACATCCGCCTGGTCGCGCTCTTCGCTGCCGCCTGGTTCCTCGCCTCCGCACTGCCGCTGTTCCTGCGGGCCCCGACTGCCCCGGCCACCGGCGAGAGGCTGAGCTGGGCGGGCTCCTACCGCAAGTTGTGGGCGACGCTGAAGCGGCTGTGGGTCCACGAGCGCAACACCGCGTACTTCTTCATCGCCTCCGCCGTCTTCCGCGACGGGCTGGCGGGCGTGTTCACCTACGGCGCGATCCTCGCCGTCGCCGTCTACGGGCTCACCGCCGGCGACGTGCTGATCTTCGGGGTGGCCGCCAACGTCGTCGCCGCCACGGGCGCGGCCGCCGGCGGCTGGCTCGACGACAAGGTGGGCCCGAAGCCGGTGATCATGGGCTCGCTGCTGGCGATGATCGTCGTCGCCGCCGTGCTGCTCGTCGGCCAGGGCCCGGTGGTCTTCTGGATCTTCGGGCTGATGCTGTGCCTCTTCGTCGGCCCGGCGCAGTCCTCCTCGCGCGCGTTCCTGGCCCGGCTGACCGACGAGCGCCACTCCGGCGAGATCTTCGGCCTCTACGCCACGACGGGACGCGCGGTCAGCTGGCTGGCACCGCTGATGTTCATGGTCTTCACCGCCATCGGCGGCGACCGCCTCGGCATCGTGGGCATCGCCGTGGTGCTCGCCGCCGGCGCGCTGCTGCTCGTCCCGGTCAAGCGGCCGGGCTTGCGCTGCGAGCCGCAGCCCGCCGCCGCCTGACCCGGCGCGCTAGTTCTCCGGTCCGATGGCCTCGCCCGCCGCGCGCAGTCGCTTTCCGACGTCGCGTTGGCGCCGCGCCGCCGATTCCCCGCGCGGTGGCACACGGATCACCGCCTCCGAGTCCAGGCCCGCCTCGAGCTCCCGGGCGCGGGCGACCTCGGCGTCGAGGCTCAGGCCCACCATGAGCACGATGTTGTAGATCCACAGGGCGATGAGGAACGCCACGACGGCCCCGACGGCGCTGAGCAGCGACATGCGGGTGAACACGCGCAGGTAGGCGGTCAGACCGGCGTAGACGAGCACCCCGCCGAGCACCGCGACCACGGTGCCCACGCTCAGCCAGCGGAAGCGCGGGTAGCGCACGTTGGGCGTGAAGTTGTAGAGCAGGGCGATGAGCACCATGCTCAGCAGCACGGCGACGGGCAGACGCGCCCACCGCCACACCGGCATGACCGCACCGGCGAGCCACTCGACCGCGGCGTCGAGGCCCAGCGGCTCGGCGACGGGCTCGAAGACGTCGCGCACGACGATCTCGTTGAGCAGCAGGCTCGCCGCCAGCAGAACCGCGCCCAGGACCACCACGAAGGTCAGCGCCCACATCACCAGCACGGTGCGCACCGGGTGGCGGCCCTCCTCGCGGCCGTAGATGGCGTTGGCGTTGCGTGCGAAGGCCCGCACGTAGGCCGAGGAGGAGAACAGTGCGACGAGGATGCTGACCACGATCACCCAGACGTGATCGCCGGCCTGCTGGACGATCTCGAGGACGATGTCGGTGGCGGTCTCCTCGGCCTCGGGCGGGACGTAGTCGCGGATGAGCTGGGTGATCAGCCGGTTGGTGGCGGCGGTGTCGTTGGCCAGCAGCAGCGTGGCGATCGAGTACGCGCCGACGACGGTGGGCGCGAAGGTCAGCAGCGAGAAGAAGGTCAGCAGCGCGCCCTTGTCCATCATCGCGCGGGCGAAGAACTCGCGGGTCACGCGGCGCAGCACCAGCTTCCAGGACTCCCCGCCGAGCCACCGGTGGCCGCGGATGATCTCCGAGTACTCCTCGTCGGTGGGCGTCTCCACCAGCTCCTCGCGGCGGAAGGGCAGGATCTGCGGCCGCTTGCCGACGCCGCGTGCCACGGCGCCGTCGGCGCCGGAGCGCGGGGTCGTCATGGCTCCAGCATAAGTGCCGGTCCCTCGCCCGGCGCGGGCGGCCGTCGGCGCAGCAGGCACATCGGGGCGCTTTTCTTCTCGAACATGATGTAGACACCATCGCCGCCCCGGTACTCCCCCAGGTTGCGCGCGGTGCCGGCACTGCAGGCCAGGGTGCAGGTCTCGCCGGCCGCCGTGCTGATGACGGTGAGCGTCGTGGCTCCCCACGGGGCGGTCACCGTCGGGTCCGGGGGCCACGCCCGGCCCCGGGTACCGGGGACCAGGGCCTGCTGGGCCACGGCCATCGCGGACCCGCACGAGGTGGGCCCATACGCCGTCACCTTCGCCCCCGTCGACCGTGCCGCAGAGCGTGTCCATCGCATCGGCGGAGGCGCAGTTGACCTAGGGCAGGTTGCCGGCGGCACCGCCGGCGACCGCACGCGACGTCTACTCCGAGTCACCGCCACAGGCCACCGGAGTGACCGCCGAAAGACCCGCGGCCGCACCGACCCTCCGGGAGAAGTGGTTGTGCACCGTCTCGCCCTTCCGGTTCCTCGTGACCACCGCCAGACGCAGCCAGGCGTCCCCGGCTGTGACGGTCATCATTTTCCGGTGCTCACAGACGCACACTACCGGACCTTTTGTGCGGGGCAAGACCCTGCGCGGAGGATTCCCCACCCGGGTGCCCGACCCCGGCACCCCTCCCCCCGGGGGGGGCCGCACACCCGGACACAGAAAAGGCGCCGGCCGCAAGCTTCTCGCTTGCGGCCGGCGCTTCAAGTGGTAGCGGGGGCAGGATTCGAACCTACGACCTCTGGGTTATGAGCCCAGCGAGCTACCGAGCTGCTCCACCCCGCGTCACGTACCCGTTCCGGATACCATGCCTTGCGGCAACGGATACATACTTTAACCAGAACCCCGCCACAGTCCAAATCCCCTGCGCACCCCGTAAAAACGAAGCCACGAAGCGGCACACGTGTCGCGCGGCGCACACGACCGCACACAGCCGCGGTGCACGCCCCCACGCACACGAAGCGCCCCAGGGTGACCGCGGGCGCGGTCGCCGTGGGGCGCGACGTCGGCAAGCGGGCTAGTTGCCCTGGGTGTTGTGGTAGGCCTCCACCGCCTTGTCCAGCTCGTCGAGCGCCTTGCCGTACTCCTCGTGCGAGCCGCCGCGGGCCTTCTCCAGGCCGTTGAGCGCGTCGTTGATGCGCTGGATGGCGTCGCCCTCGGCACCCGAGCCGCCGGCCGGCGCGGACGGGCCGGTCGTCTCCTCGGTGTCCTTGTCGGCCTCGCCGGTCTTCTTGTCCTCGGCGTCGCCGGACTCGCCGTCGGAGTCACCGTCGATCTCGGTGATGTCCTGGGCGGCCTTCGGGTTGATGCCGACCTGCTGCAGCGCCTCGGAGATCGTCGGCGCGTAGCCGACCTGGCCCTTGTAGGAGACCAGCACACGCAGCAGCTTCGGGAACGCGGACTCCTGGCCCTTACGCTGCGAGTAGACCGGCTCGACGTAGAGAATCTCGCCGCCGCCGACCGGCAGGGTCAGCAGGTTGCCGTTGTGCAGGTCCGTGGTGTTCTGCCACAGGGTGCGGTCACGGGCGATCTCGTCGGAGGACATCATCGTGTCCTGCGCCTGCTTCGGGCCCTGCGTCTGCGTGTTCGTCGGCAGCACGCGCACGGTGATCTCGCCGTAGTTGTCCGGGTCCGAGGTCACCGTCATGTGCGCGGAGAGGAACTCACGGTTCAGGCCGCGGAACGGGGTGATCAGCTGGAAGGACGCCTGGCCGTTCTCGTCGCGCGGGTCGCGCGCGGTGACGTAGTACGGCGGCTGGGCCAGGCTCTGGTTCTCCTCGGCGGCCGTCGGGTCGCCGGGCACGGACCAGAACGCGTCGTTGGTGAAGAACACCGTCGGGTCGTTGACGTGGTAGCGGGTGAGCAGCTCACGCTGGACCTTGAAGAGGTCCTCCGGGTAGCGCAGGTGCTGGCGCAGCTCGTCGGAGATCTCGCTCTTCGGCTTGACCGTGTCCGGGAAGATGCCTTCCCAGGCCTTGAGCACCGGGTCCTCGGAGTCGAACTCGTAGAGCTCCACGGTGCCGTCGTAGGCGTCGACGGTGGCCTTGACCGAGTTGCGGATGTAGCCGACCTCGTCGTAGACCAGGCGCTGGTTGGTGCCGTCCGGGTTCAGCGCGTCCTCGGTGGCACCCTGCAGGGAGGTCTGCGTCGAGTACGGCAGCGAGTCCAGCGTGGTGTAGCCGTCCACGATCCACTTCACACGCCCGTCGATGACGGCCGGGTAGGTCTTGGAGTCCGTGGTCAGCCAGGGCGCGACCTTCTCCACGCGGGTGCGCGGGTCGCGGTCGAAGATGATCTTGGAGTCCCCGCCCACGCGGTCGGACAGGATCAGGTTCAGCTCCTGGTACTTGCCGGCGAAGGCCAGGCGGTTGACCCAGTTGCCGATGCCCACGCCGCCGGAGCCGGTGTAGGTATAGCTCGAGTTGTCCGTGTCGTACTCGACGGGCTGCTCGGTGTCGGCGCCGACGACGGCGTAGTCCGCGCCGTCGTTGGCCGAGGCGATGACCGGGCCGAAGTAGATGCGCGGCTGGTCGACCTTGATGCCGAGCTCCTCGGTGGCCTCCTTCTCGCGGGCGATCTCGTTGGTCTGCAGGTCCGAGACCGTGTAGACGGGGTAGCCGCCACGGGTCGAACCCACGTCGCGGGCGACCTCGTCGACCTGGTTGCCCGGCGCGGCGATGAAGCCGTTGCCGTGGGTGTAGACGGTGTGGCGGTTGATCCAGTCCTGCTGGTTCTCGCGCAGCGCGTTCGGGTCGAGCTCACGGGCGGCGACCACGAAGTCGCGGGTCTCGCCGTCAACCTCGTAGCGGTCCACCGCCAGGGTGCCCGGGAAGCCGTAGAAGTTGCGCAGCTGCTGCTGCTGGGTGAACGTCGGCGAGAGGATCTCCGGGTCCAGCAGGCGGATGTTGGAGATGGTCTCCTCGTCGTTGGCGACCTTCTCGTTGCTCGCGCCGTCCGCGCCCCAGTTGTCCAGGTAGGTGACCTTGTCGTCGGTCAGGCCGTAAGCCTCGCGCGTCGCCTCGATGTTGCGGGAGATGAACTCGGCCTCCTTCTGCTGGCGGTTCGGGTTGACCGAGAAGCGCTCCAGCATCAGCGGCCAGGCGGCGCCGACCACGAGCGCGGAGACGACCATGAGCACGGTGGCCAGGGCCGGCACGCGCAGGTCTTTCAGCACCACGGCGGAGAAGAAGGCGAAGGCGACGACCAGGCCGATGACCATCAGGATGATCTTGGCCGGCAGCTGGGCGTGCACGTCGGTGTAGCTGGCGCCGGTGAAGGTCTGGTTCTCGTTGATCAGCAGGCCGAAGCGGTCGAGCCAGTACTGGAAGACCTTGACCAGCATCCACAGCCCGGCGGTGACCATCAGCTGGATGCGCGCCGGCCGGCTGACCGTGCCGCGCACGCCGGTGGCCTGGTTGCCCACGCGGATGCCGCCGAGCAGGTAGTAGCCCACCAGCGCGATGAGGAAGGCGACGATGAGGATCGTAGACAGCGAGGAGGCCAGAAGCTCCAGGAACGGCAGCTGGAAGGCGTAGAAGCCGAGGTCCTTGCCGAACTGCGCGTCGGTGGAGCCGAAGTCCTGCCGGTTGAGGAACATCATCACGGTCCGCCAGGTCGACTGGCCGAAGACGCCGGCGAACAGCCCGACGATGACGGGCACGCCGATCAGCAGCAGGCGCACGGAGCGCTCGATGACCATGCGGTACTGGTGCACCGGCGAGTTCAGGTCCGTGTCACCGAGGTCCTTGGGCCGGTTGCGCCAGGTCAGGAAGCCCGCAGCGAAGGCGATCGCCCCGGCCAGCAGCGCGAACACCACGAAGAGGATGATCCGCACGACCACGACCTTGGTGAACACACCCCTGAAGTCCACCTCTCCGAACCAGAGCCAGTCGGTGTAGACCCCGATGAGCACCGGGGCCAGGATCACCAGCACGGCGATCACCGCGATGGTGGTGCTGATCGCCTTGTTCGGGCGCCGCATCGGGGCGGCGGGGGTACTTAATCCGTTCGCCAAGACGTCTCCTCAGGTGTTGCGTTGGCGGTAACAAGCGGTACTGCCCGCCCGCAGACGGGTGTACGTTCCACCATACGAATTTAACGGGGCTCCAAGCCAAATGCACCGTCCCATTCAGCTCGCTTTCCGACGCCGCGGTGGTCGCCGTCGCAGTGACGCGCGGCGTGTGACGCGTCGCTTTCCGACGCCGCGTGGCTCGTGGCGCGTGGCGCGTGGCGCGTGGCGCCCGCGTCCCGGCACCGCCGGCGCCCGGGGCACAATATGGGGGGGCATAGACACGGGGGCGAGAACCGAGAGGAAGGCACAGAAGAAGTGAACGATCCCGCACAGAGCCACCAGGCGCTCAACCGCGCGATGCTCGAGGCCGTCGACTTCGTCCACGCGGAGGGCTGGGACGCGCAGCCCACGCTGTTCGGTCTGGTGCCCTCCCGCCTGCTGGCGGACCAGGTCGCCGACGTCGAGGAGGCCCCGCTGACCCTGGTCGTCCAGGAGGGCCTGCCCGAGGGCATCACGCCCGGCTCCGGCGAGCTGCTCGACTACCTCGGCCGCATCGCCTGGCCCGGCGAGGTCGCCGGCGCGGTGCTCGCCCAGGAGATCGTCTTCCGCGACTCCTCGGCCGGCGCGGAGTCCGAGACCTACCGCGCGCGCCTCTTCTCCGGGGTGCTGCGCTCGGGCGCGGAGCTGACGCTGCTGCAGCGCCGCCCCACCGAGGCCGAGCTCGCCGACCGCGGCCCCTTCGCCGAGAACGAGATCGACCTGCGCGGCGGGCCCGGCGTGGCCCCCGGGGTCATCGCGCTGCTGCGCCAGGGCCTCGAGCAGGACCCGACCTTCGGCGAGGGCTAGCGGGCCGGCACGGCCCTCAGGACCCCCGTGCGCCCGCCTGCGGTTACGATGGACGGGCGTAAAACCCCCGGCCGAAGAAAGGTGTCCCGCCGTGACCGCTAACGCCCGCCTCCGCCTCGTCCGCCGAGGCCTGCCTCTGGCGGCCGCGGCCGCGCTGACGCTCACGCTCACCGCGTGCGGCACCGACGACGCCGAGCCGGAACCGGCCACGGAGACCAACGCGACCTCGGAAAGCAGCCCCGAGGAGACGACGGACACCTCCGCGGAGACCAGCGCGAGCACCACCGCCAGCGAGGAGGAGCGCGAGCTGGCCAAGGCCCGCGAGCGGTTCTCCGGGCTGGTGCCTGACGAACTCTTCGACCAGTTCGACTCCTGCACGCCCAACGGGCTGGAGGACTCCGTGGAGTGCTCGGGCGGCGAGGTCGGCCAGTTCCAGTTCTTCGCCTCCGAGTCGAAGGCGGCCTCGACGACCCAGGTGCTCACCGAGCTGCGCAGCTCGCGGGTGGTCGAGGACAAGAAGGACCGCGTCGTCGGCTGGTCCACGCTGGGCAACACCGCGATCCTGACCGTGGTGGACAACAAGCGCGGCCTGGTGGTCCAGCAGATGGCCTCCACCGACCAGATCGACCCCGAGGACCGCATCTACGAGCTCGGCCTGGCCGAGCCGCCGGAGGACTGGACCGCCCCGGAGCACCCCGACCGCTCCGGCGACCGCGAGCCCAGCGAGCGCGACCGCGGAGACAAGCGCCAGGCCGAGACCGACGCGGAGTCGAGCGACGAGCCGAGCGAGTCGGCCACGACCACGCGCGGTTGAGCACCCGGCAGTAAACACCCGACCGCCGACGCCCCGGCGCGCGGGTGGGCGGCACCGCTCCCCCGCCGGGGACTACTCGCAGGTGGTGACCTCGCGGCCGGCGGCGAAGTCGTCCATCGTGTCGATCGCCTCGTCCAGGTTCGACACCTTGGCCACCGTCATGTCGCCGGTGTCCTGACCGGCCAGCGCGGAGCAGTTGCCCGCGGGCGCGAGGAAGAGCTCGGCACCCAGGTCCCGGGCGGCACGCACCTTGTGCTCGATGCCGCCGATCTCGCCGACGGAGCCGTCCTCGTCGATGGTGCCGGTGCCGGCGACGAAGTGCCCGCCGGTCAGCGCGCCCGGGGTCAGCTTGTCGATGACCGCCAGCGAGAAGATCATGCCCGCGCTCGGGCCGCCGATGTCCTGCAGGTTGTAGTCGACCTCGATGCCGTCGGCCGAGGCCGCGCCCATCAGCACGCCCAGAAGGGGGCGTTCGGGGTCCTCGGGGCTCTCGCCCAGGGTGACCTTCTCCTCGCGCTCCTCGCCCCCGCGCGAGAGCTTCAGGGTGACCTCGTCGCCGGGCTTGTGCTCCAGCACCGCGTCGCGCACCGCGCCGGGGCGCTCGACCTTCCTCCCGTCGACGGCGAGCAGCCGGTCGCCCTCCTCGACCACCCCGGAGGCCGAGGTGTCGTCGAGCACGCCGGCGACCTCGACGACCAGCGGCCGGTTCAGGTGGGTCAGCGCGGCGGTGGTGGCCGCGGCCTCGGAGGAGGAGAAGGCGACCTGGTTGGAGCGGTCGATCTCCTCGCGCGTCATGTCCGAGGGGAAGACCTGCTCGGCTGGCACCAGGGTGTCGTCGCTGAACAGCCAGCGGCCCAGCGCCTGGGTCAGGGTCAGCTGCGAACGCACGGCCACGGTCGTCATGTTGAGCTGGCCGCCGGTGTCCTCCTCCTCGACGCCCCCGAGCTCGATGACCTCCTGGCCGTCGACCTCGCCGAGAGTGTCGAAGCTGGGCCCGGGGCCCTCGGCGACGTAGGGCACGGTCAGCGAGTGGTCGGTGCCCGGGACATGGTCCAGCGAGACCAGGGCGGCCAGTGCCACGACGGGCACGGCGCCCCAGACGACGGTTCGAAGGCGGCGATTCACCCCCACCACGCTACAGGTGCGTGTTCGCTGACAGCGTTGCCGGGACCGTGGTCGCCGCCCCGGCCTGCCGGTAGTTTGGAGGCATGACTTCAGGCGGATTCGGTTTTACCTTCGGCAACAACGACGATGACGACGACAACGGCCGCGACAAGCGCGGCGAGCAGAACCCCTTCGGCGCCTTCTTTCCCGGCGCCGGGGCGGGCGGCGCCGCCGGCGCGGGCGGTTTAGGCGACATCCTCAACCAGTTCGGGCAGATGCTGTCCGGGATGGGCTCGTCGATGAACTCGCCGGAGGGCGCCGGCCCCGTCAACTACGAGATGGCCCTGCGCATCGCCCGCCAGGAGCTGACCGGCAAGTCCGGCGGCGTGCGCGAGCAGGACACCACCGCCGTCGAGGAGTCCGTGCGGCTGGCCGAGCTGTGGCTCGACGACGCCACCACGCTGCCGGCCTCCGGTTCCCGCCCCGTGGCCTGGACGCCCGAGAACTGGCTCGAGGGCACCCTGCCGATGTGGAAGCGCATGGTCACCCCCGTCGCCGAGCACATGAACGAGGCGCAGCTGGAGTCGCTTCCCGAGGAGGCCCGCCAGATGATCGGGCCGATGGCCCAGATGATGCAGCAGATGTCCGGGATGAACTTCGGCTTGCAACTCGGCCACGCCCTCGGCGAGCTCGCCGGCCAGGCGCTGACCGGCTCGGACCTGGGCCTTCCCGTCGCCCCGGAGGGCACCACCGCGCTGCTGCCGGGCAACATCCACGCCATCGCCGCCGACCTGGACGTGCCCGCCCAGGAGGTGCTCGTCTACATCGCCGCGCGCGAGGCCGCCCGCCAGCGCCTCTTCCGCCACGTGCCCTGGCTGGTCGAGCGGCTGGTCTCCTCCGTCGAGGAGTACGCCGCCGGCCTGGTCATCGACACCTCCCACATCGAGGAGGCCGCCCGCGGGCTGAACCTCGAGTCCGGCGACCCGCAGGCCATCCAGGAGGCCATGCAGCAGCTGCAGAACATGGACCTCTCCCCGCGCATCAGCTCGCGCAACGCCGTCGCGGTCTCCCGCCTGGAGACGCTGCTGGCGCTGGTCGAGGGCTGGGTCGAGCAGGTGGTCACCAACGCGATGGGCGAGCGCATCCCGTCGACGGCCGCGATGAACGAGGCGTGGCGCCGCCGCCGCGCCACCGGCGGCTCGGCTGAGAAGGCCTTCGCCAAGGTCGTCGGCATCGAGTTCGGTGCGCCGAAGGTCTCCGAGGCCATGGAGCTGTGGCGCCGCGCGGAGGTCGCCGTCGGCGTCGAGCGCCGCGACGCCGTGTGGAACCACCCCGACTTCCTGCCGACCGCAGACGACCTGGACAACTCCGCGGAGTTCATCGACGGCCTGCTCGACGACGGCGGCGCCGAGGGCTTCGACCCGATCAGCGAGATCGAGGAGCTCGAGCGCCGGCTGGCCGAGGAGGAGAAGAAGAACCGCAGCGAGGGCGACGCCGACGGCGAGGGCGACGAGCCCGCCGAGTAGGGCCCCTACTGCCCCGCGTCGCGGCCGGTGCCCCCGGCACCCGGCCCGAAGCGCTGGTAGGCCTCGAGGAAACCGCGGGCCCGCTCCAGGTGCGGGGCCCGGTCGGCCCACTCGTGGAACTGCGCGGTGTGCCCGCCGGGCACGAAGGTGTGCACCAGCTCATGGATGAGCACCGCGTCGAGCACGTAGTCCGGCACCTGCTGCAGCCGGTCGCTGACGCGCACCGCCCCCGTCGACTGGGTGCACGAGCCCCAGCGCGTGTTCTGGTTGCCCACCCAGCGCACCGAGCTGTACCGGGCGCGGCCCTCCAGGTGTACCTCGTTGAGCCGGTCCGCACGGGCGAGAAGCGCGGCGTCGGAAAGCGGCGCCGCCCCGGAGCGCCGCCCCAGCTTCGCCACGATGCCCTCGACGGCCTCGGCTTCCTCAGCCGGGGTCATGGCCGCGGGCACGCGCACCTCGACCACGCCGTCGCGCCACCGCGCCTGCACGGTGCGGCGGCGCCGCGCCGAACGGATCACGCGCACCTCGGGCTCACTCGACATGACAGCCCACGATACCTGTGCTGCAATGGCGGCCGAAGACACGTCCTTCGGGGGAAGGAAGGGGGACCCGTGACGCCCGCCGTGCTGCGCCTGGCGCCCACCGCGCACGCCTTCGTGCGCGACCGCCGCCACGTGCAGTTCGGTCTCGACGCGCGCTCGGCCGGCATCGCCGAGGTGCCCCGCCCGGCCGCCGCGGTCACCGCCGTGCTCGCCCTCCACGAGCCGCACTCCCCCGCCGAGGCCGTCGAGCGCCTCGCCGCGGCCGGGCTGGCCGAGCCCGCGGCCGCCGCACTCGTCGACGACATGCTCGCCCGCGGCCTCGTGGTCCCCGTGCCGCGGCGCCGGCCGACGGTGGTGGTGCTCGGCCGCGGCAACCTCGCCGAGGCGACCGCGGGGCTCCTCGCCGCCGCCGGGGCGCAGGTGCGCCGGCCCCTGCGCGGCGAGTCCGACACCGCCTACCTGGCCGCCGCGCCCGCCGCACCGCACGTGCCCGTGCTCGCCGTCGACCGGCTCGCCCACGCCCGCGCGCTCGCCCCGGCGCTCATCCGCGAGGCGCCGACCTTCCTGCCGGTCGCGCTCGTCGACGACCGCGGCTGGGTCGGCCCCGCCCACGTCGACGGCGAGGGCCCGTGCCCCTTGTGCGTCGACCTGCACCGCGCCGAGCACGACCCACGCTGGGTGCAGGTGGTCGCCCAATTTCCGACGGGCCCGCCCCGCCCCGATGCGGTACTGGCCGCCGCCACCGCGGCGCACGCCGCGCGGGCGGCGCTGGCCCTGACGGGCGCCCCGGCGCCCGGTGCCACAGACGCCGGCGTGCACGCACACGGTGCGGCAGGCGCGGGCGTCGGCAATCGGGAGGCCGCGCACGTCGCCGGCACCGCCCCCGGCGAGGTCGCACAGGTGCGGGCCGGACTTGCGCCGGAGACGTCCCTCTGGCCGCGGCACCGGCGCTGCCCGGTGTGCTGGGCGGTCAGTTCCGGTCGTATCCGGCGATCACGCTCAGCAGGTCTTCCCCGAAGCGCTGCACCTTGACCGGGCCCACCCCGGAGATGTCCAGCAGCTCGGAGACGGTGCGCGGCATCGCCTCGGCGATGGCGATCAGCGTGGCGTCGGTGAAGATGATGTAGGCGGGCACCTCGTGCTCGCGGGCCATGGCCGAGCGCCACTCGCGCAGGCCCTCGAAGACGGCGTCGTCCATGTCGGAGGGGCACTCCTCGTGGCGGCCGAGCACCTTCTCGGTGCTCGTGTGCAGCGGCCGGCCACAGACCCGGCAGCGGTGCGGGCGCGAGCCCTTGCGGGTCCGTCCCGCAGGCACCGAGTCGGCGGTCTCCGGCAGCACCCCGTCGAGGAAGCGGGTGCGCTTGCGCGAGGCGCGCCCGCCCTCCTGACGGGCCTGCGCCCAGGACAGGTGCAGGTGCTCGCGGGCACGGGTGATGCCGACGTAGAAGAGGCGGCGCTCCTCCTCGATCTGGTGGTCGCCGGCCTTGATCGCGTGGCTGATCGGCAGGGTCTTCTCCACCAGGCCGACCAGGAAGACGGCGTCCCACTCCAGCCCCTTGGCCGCGTGCAGGCTGGCCAGGGTGACCCCCTCCACCGTCGGGGGCTGGCGGGACTCGGCGCGCCGGCGCAGCTCGGCGAGCAGGCCGGGGAACTTCAGCTCCGGGTCGGTGGCGGCCAGCTGGTCGGCCAGGTCCGCCAGCGCCCCCAGCAGCTGCCAGCGCTCGCGGGCCTGCGCGCCGGCTGGCTCGGTGGGCGTCAGCCCCAGCGGGGCGAGCACGTGGCGCACCGCCTGGCCGAGCGGCACGGCGTCGAGCTGGGCGGCGGCGTCCGAGTTGGCCGCGCGCACCAGGGCCGTGACGGCCTGGCGGATCTCCGGGCGCTGGAAGAAGCCCTCCCCGCCGCGGACCTGGTAGACGATGCCGGCGTCGGAGAGCGCCTGCTCGAACTCGGCGGACTGGGCGTTGACGCGGTAGAGCACCGCGATCTCGGAGGCGGGCACCCCGCGGTCGAGCAGGGTCAGGATCTGCCCGGCGACCTCGCGGGCCTCGGTGGGCTCGTCGGGGTACTCGTGGAACTCCGGCTCGGGGCCAGGCTCGCGCATGCCGCGCAGCTCCAGACGGGTGCCGGCCATCCGGCCGTGGGCCCGGGAGATGACCGTGTTGGCCAGGTCCACCACCTGCGGGGTGGAGCGGTAGTCGCGCTGCAGCTTGACCACGGTGGCCTCCGGGTAGTCCCGGGAGAAGTTCAGCAGGTAGTCCGGGCTGGCGCCGGTGAACGAGTAGATCGTCTGGTTCGCGTCGCCGACCACCGTCAGGTCGTCGCGCTCGCCGACCCAGGCCTTGAGCACCCGCTGCTGCAGCGGGGTGACGTCCTGGTACTCGTCGACGACGAAGCTGCGGTACTGCTCGCGGAACTCCTCGGACACGGCGGCGGAGTTCTCCAGGGCCCCGGCGGTGTGCAGCAGCAGGTCCTCGAAGTCCAGCAACATGCCGTCGGGGCGGGCCTTCATCTCCTCGTAGCGGCGGTAGACCTCGGCGACCTTCTTCGCCGGCGCCGGCGGGGTGCGGTCGGAGCCCTCGACCTCCTCCGGGTAGGCGTCGGGGGTCAGCAGGCAGGACTTGGCCCACTCGATCTCGCCGAGCAGGTCGCGCACCGTCTCGGTGGTCGTCTGCAGGCCGACGGCGCGGGCGGCGCGGCCCATCAGCGGGAACTTGTTGTCGATCAGCTTCCAGGGCAGGTCGCCTGCGACCTGGGGCCAGAAGTAGCGCAGCTGGCGCAGGGCCGCGGCGTGGAAGGTGCGCGCCTGCACCCCGCCGACGCCCATGGTGGCCAGGCGGTCGCGCATCTCGCCGGCGGCGCGCTGGGTGAAGGTCACGGCCAGCACGCGGGTGGGGCTGACGAAGCCGGAGTCGATCAGGTGGGCGATGCGGTAGGTGATAGTGCGGGTCTTGCCGGTGCCGGCGCCGGCGAGGATGCACACCGGCCCGCGCGGGGCGGTGGCGGCGACGCGCTGGTCCTCGTCCAGGGCGGAGAGGTCGATCGTCATGCCAGCTCCCCGGCGGCGAAGGCGTCGAGCATGCGCAGCGCGATGGAGCCGGGTGCGGGCAGGGTCAGCTCGCCCAGTTGTGCGCGAGTGGCCCAACGGATGTCGAAGACCTCGCCGTCGCCGGCGGCCACGGCCTCGCGGTCGTCGCTGTGGGCGACCATGCCGACCATCAGGGACCCGGAGACGGGCCAGGGCTGCGAGCCCCAGTAGCGCACGTCGCGCACGCGCCGTCCGGTCTCCTCGTGGACCTCGCGGGCGAAGGCGGCCTCGAGGGTCTCGCCGGCCTCGACGTAGCCGGCGATCAGCGAGTGGTAGCCGGGCCGGCGCCGGTTCTGGGCGAGAAGCACCTCAGGCTCCCCGTCCGCGCCGTTGTGGATGACCGCGCCGATGACGGCGGGGCTGATGCGTGGGAAGACCTCGTGGCCGCCCGCCCCGGTGCCCACACGGCCCTCGGGGTCGGCGTAGGTCAGCTCGGAGCCGTCGAGCGGGTCGAAGCGCACACGCTCGCGGTTGCGCAGCAGCGCCAGGGCGCGGCCGACGACCGGGTCGGCGGCGAAGGCGCGGGCGGTCCCCGCGCTCACCCCGGGCCGGGCCAGCTCGGCGGCGACCGCGTCGGCCTCGGCGCGGAAGACGACGACCTCGCCGGGGCGCACGCCGGAGGCGAGCCAGCCGGCACGGTGGTGGTCGACGACCTCGGGGGCGGTGAAGTAGACGGGCCTGCCGGCGGCCACCGGGAAGCGGCCGTCGGGGTCGACGGGCAGGTAGACGATCACTGGGCGGCGGTGTCCTCTCCGGTCACGCGGCGCACGTAGAGCAGGCGGTCACCCGGCTCCACGCTGTCCGCCTCGGGCGAGTCGATGCGGTACAGCTCCCCGGAGCGCACCACGCCGAGCACGATGTCGGCGAGGTTGCGGGGGCTCGCGCCCACCTCGTCCTCGGCGACGGGGCGCTCGGCCACCGAGAAGCCCTCGTCGGGGCTGAGCAGGTCCTCCATCATCTCCACGACCGAGGGGGTCACGGTGGCCAGGCCGAGCATGCGCCCGGCGGTCTCGGAGGAGATGACCACCGAGTCAGCGCCGGACTGCTCAAGCAGGTGCTGGTTCTCGCTCTCGCGCACGCTGGCGACGATCATCGCCGAGGGCGCCATCTCGCGCACGGACAGGGTGACCAGCACGGCCGTGTCGTCGAGGTTCGGGGCGACGACGACGGCGCGGGCACGCGTGACGCCAGCGATCTTGAGCACGTCGGACTTGGTGGCCGAGCCGTGGACGGTGACCAGGCCCCGGTGCTCGGCGCGGGCCAGCGCCTGGCGGTCGGTGTCGATGACCACGATCTGCGAGGCGGGCAGACCGTCGGCGAGCAGCGCGGCCACGGCGGAGCGGCCCTTGGTGCCGTAGCCGATGACGATGGTGTGGTTGCGCACGCGGTTCCTCCAGCGTTGGATCTTCAGCGACCGCCGCGACTCCTCCGTGAGCACCGACAGGGTGGTGCCGACCAGGAGGATCAGGAAGGCGATCCGCATGGGGGTGATGAAGACGATGTTGACCAGGCGGGCGGACTCGGTCACCGGGGTGATGTCGCCGTAGCCGGTCGTCGACAGGGAGACGGCCGAGTAGTACAGCGCGTCGATGAAGGTCAGGTCCTCGGAGTAGCCGTCCGAGTCCAGCCAGACGACCAGTGCGACCAGGCAGATCAGGATGAGCGCGTAGAGCATGCGCCGGGTGATCAGCGCCCACGGGCTGGGGTTCTTGCGCTCCGCGTCGGGCACGGTGATGACACCCAGAAGGGAGTGCACGGGCAGCTCGGAGAGCTCCCCGTCCGAGCGCAGCCGCTCGCGCAACCTCTTGGCCACGTTGCTCCTTGCCGCTCGGCGCCGCGCGCCGCCTCGGGGTCCTCCGGGGCGGCGCGCGGGCCTCGCATGGTCCGGTCCTGTTGGTCTGTCCCCCACACCCTAGTCCGCACCCGTGACAGGCGGGCCGCCACCGGGGCGCGGCCGCGGCGTCACCGGGCAGCCGCCACGGCGCGGCCACGGTACCCGGCGACAGCCGGCTCAGTCGACGTCGAGGAGGGCCTCCAGCTCGGCACGCCCGGGCAGGTCCGCGGGCTCGAGCGTGTAGCCGGCGGCGACGTAGTGGAAGGCCGCGCGCACCGGTTCGTCGCCGCGCCCGCGGGCGGCCAGCAGCTCGCGGAAGGCCTCCCGGTAGACGGCCAGCTGCACGGCGGCGGCGCGCAGGTCCGCCCCGCGCGGCGGCGCCCCGGTCTTCCAGTCGACGATGACCCAGCCGGCCTCGGGGTCGCGGAAGACGGCGTCCATGCGCCCGCGCACCACGGAGCGTCCGACGGCCAGCTCGAAGGGGTGCTCGACCAGTTCCGGGGTGCGCTCGGCCCAGGCGCTGTCCAGGAAGCGCTCCTTGAGGTGCGCCAGCTCCGCCGGGGTGACCTCCTCCTCGCCGAGGCCCGGCAGCTGATCCTCGTCGATGAGGCTCTGCCCGCCGAAGCGCTCCTCGAGCCAGGAGTGGAAGGCCGTGCCGCGCTTGGCGTACGAGTTCGGCTTGAACGGCACCGGCCGGCGCTGGCGCCGGGCGAAAGCGTCCGGGTCGCGGCCGAGGTTGACCAGATCGCTGGCGGTCAGCCTCCCGGAGAGCTCCACTTCGACGTCGGGGGCGTCGAGCGCGCGGCGCTCCTCGATCAGCGCGGTGGCGTCGGCCTCCCACTGCGTCGACAGCTCGTCGTCGGCGGCCTCGGGAAGCTCCGCGCGGGCGGCGCGCACCCGCTCGGCGCCGGCGCGCACCTCGGCATCCGCGTCGACCGCCGGGAAGAGCGCGGGGCCTGTGCTTGCCGACGTCCCATCGGCCGGCGTCGCGGGCTGCGTCGCCGTGGTGCGCGTGGCCGCGTCTTCCGCCGCGGCGTCGGCGGCGGGGTCCCCGGCGGCCTCCGCGTCCTCGTCGGCCTCCGCGGTCGGGTCGAACCAGGCCTCGACGCTTTCGGGGTCGTGCTTGGCGAGCAGCTCGAGCATCCCGTAGGCCCCCGCGGGCCGGCTGGCGGTGTCGTTGAGCGCGGAACCGGTGACCGACAGCGTGCTCTCGGCGCGGGTGACCGCGACGTAGAACAGGCGGGTCGCCTCCTGGGCCTCGGTGGCGCGTACCTCCTCGATGAAGGCCTTCGCGCCGGTCTCGAACTCCTTTCGGTTCTCCGCGTCCGGGGTGAACTGAACGGTCTCGTCGGCGTCGCCGCGCAGCTCCGGCGGCAGCGTGTGCGGCCGGGTCAGGAAGGTCTCCGGGGTCGCCTGCCAGGTCCGGTCGTCGGCGTGCACCACGGCGACGTGGCGCCACTCCAGGCCCTTGGCCTTGTGCACGGTGAGGATCTGGACGCGGTCGGCGCGCACGGAGACCTCGCCCGGCGCGAGGCCGGCCTCGTGGTCGCGGGCGAGCCGGAAGTAGTCCAGCAGGCGCGGCAGGGTGGCCCCGGGCACGGCGGCGAAGGCGGCGACCTCCGCGCCGAGCCGGTCGAGGTGCGCGGTGCCCGGCGCGCCGTCGGCGGCCGGGTCCTCGCGGGCGAGCGCCTCGGTGCGCACCCTGGTGGCCGACTCGATGTCGGCGAAGAGCTCCGGCAGGGGCTTGCCCATCGAGCGGGTGCGCAGCGCGCGCAGGGTCGCCGAGAGCCGGGCGAGCCTGCGGGCGCCCTCCTCGCTGAGGCCCGCGCCCTCGCCGAGGTCGGCGACGGCGTCGGCCAGGCCCACGACCTGCTCGGCGTCCGGGGGCAGCGCCTCGTCGATCTCGGCGAGCAGGTTCGCCCAGGCCGTGTCCGCGCCGTCCTCCGGGGAGGACACGGACGCGGCGGCGTCCGGGACGTCGGAAATTCCCGTGGTCTCCTCCCCCGCCGGGGCCGGGCGGGAGCGCCGGGCCAGCTGTCGGGCCCGGCCGTCAAGGGCCTGCAGGTCCTTGACCGAGAGGCCGACCATCGGCCCGGAGAGCACGCGCAGGGCCGCGGCGTTGTCCTCGGGACGCACCAGCATCGTCGCCACGGCGACGACGTCGGCGACCTCCGGGACGTCGAGAAGCCCGCCCACCCCGACGATCTCGACGGGCACCCCACGCGCCTCGAGCTCGGCGGCGATGGGGGCGGCCTGGGCGTTCTTGCGCACGAGCACCGCGCCGGTGAAGTGCTCGCCGGCATCGGCGGCCGCGCGGTAGTGCGCGGCGAGTCTCCCGGCGACGGCGGCGCGCTCCTCGGCGATCGTCTCGTACCAGCCCAGGGAGACCTCGCCGGGCTCGTCGCCGAAGGGCTCGAGCGGGGCGACGGGGCGTGCGGTGCCCTCGGCGGAGCCGAGCACGCTGTCGGAGACGGCGTTGGCGGCGGCGAGCACGCGGGCGGGGTTGCGGAAGCTGACGGTCAGCTCGGCCTTCGGGGCGGGGGCGGCCCCCTCGGGGAAGTCCTCGCGGAAGGCGAGCAGGTTGGCGGCGGTCGCCCCGCGCCAGCCGTAGATGGCCTGCATCGGGTCGCCGACGGCGTCGACGGTCAGCGCGCCGGTCTCGGCCGGCGCCGGGGACTCGGCCGGGGCCGGGTCGGCGCCGAAGAGCGAGCGCAGCAGGACGCGCTGGGAGTGCGAGGTGTCCTGGTACTCGTCGAGCATGACCACCCGGTAGCGGCGGCGCAGCGCGGCACGCACCTTCGGGCGGGTGGCCGCGAGACGCGCGGCCTGGCTCATCTGCTGCGCGAAGGTGGTCAGCGAGCGCTCGCGCAGCTCGGCGCGCAGCGCGGCCACCAGCGGCAACAGGTCGATGCGCATGCACTGGGCGTCGACCCACTTCTGCATGTCCTTGTTCAGCGCGTCGCGCTGGCGCGGGCCCTTGGGCAGCTCGGTGACGTTGGCGATGAAGGCGCGTGCCTCGCCCGCGACGTCCTCCGGGTCGGCCTGGTGGTTGTCCATCTCAGCGTTGAGGGCGAGCACGCGCTCGACGACGGCACCGGTGCTCACCGTGGTCTCGAGCACTCCGGTGTAGTCCTCGACGAGCTGCGCGGCGATCGTGAAGAGCTCCGTCTGGCCGATGATGCGCGCGGTCGGCTCGACCGGCAGCAGCAGGCCGAACTCGCGGATGATGGAGCCCGCGAAGGAGTCGTAGGTGCTGGCCGTCGGCGCGGCGTCGGCCAGGCGCTCGGCGAGCGCGCCGCTCGGGTCAACCTCGCGGAGCCGGGGGCTGCCAGCGAGCTCGGCGAGCTGGCCGCGGATCTTGTGGCCGAGCTGCTGGGCGGCCTTGCGGGTGAAGGTCAGGCCGAGGACCTGGTCGGGCTCGGCCAGGCCGTTGGCCACCAGCCAGACGACACGGGCGGCCATGGTGGCGGTCTTGCCCGCGCCGGCGCCGGCGACGACGAGCAGCGGGCCGGGGCCCGCCCCGGTCACCGCGGCCTGCTGGGGCGTGGGCGAGGGCTGGCCGAGCAGGGCCGCCAGGGTCTTTGGGCTGATCCGGTTCTGCGGGTTGGACTCAGGCATCGGTGACGCTCCTCCCCCGCGGCTGGGCCGGGCAGACCGGGGCCAGCCGGCAGGTCGAACAGTGCGGGTTGAGGTGGGCGACCAGGCGCGGCCCGCGGCGGGCCTCGGCCAGGGCGGGCAGCTCGGCGGCGAAGGCGTCGAGCTCCTCGGCGGACTTGGCGGTCTGCTCGCGGGTGGTGATCTTCTTCTGGTCCGTGCCCGGGTAGACGAGCACGGCGCCGCCGATCGCCGGGTGCGGCTCGCCGGCGACCACGCGCGCGGCCGCGGGGTCGTCGGGGTCAGAGATGACGCGCCCGCGGGAGAGCGCCAGCTGGTAGGCGCGCAGCTGGTCCTGCTCCTCGGCGTCGTTCACCGAGACCGCGTTGCGGCCGGTCTTGAGGTCGACGACGAAGTGCTCGCCGCTGTCGCGCTCGCACTCGAGGCGGTCGATACGCCCGCGGATGACCACGTCGGGGGCCACCGGCACCTCGACGTCGGTCTCGACGCCAACGAGGTCGAAGTGGCCGTCGCGGACGGCGATCCAGGAGGCGGTGCGGTCGAGCAGGCGCTTCCAGTCCGCCAGGGCGTTCTCCCGGGCCCAGGAGGGCACCGAGAGGGTGTCCTCGAAGGCCTCGGTGACCACGCGGCGCGCCTCGTCGGCGTCGACGCCGCGGGCGATCGCCTCGGCGAAGGCGTGCGCCAGCGAGCCGCGGGTCAGCTGCGGGGCGGTCTCGGTGCCCTCGACGAGGCGCTCGAGCCCGGCGCGCAGCGGGCACTCGGAAAGCTTCTCGATCTGCGACGGCGAGAGGTTGACCGGGCCCGGGGCGACGAGATCGCGGGTGTCGCTGGGCTCGCGGGCCGACCACCAGCGTTCCGGGTCGGCGCCGGGCACGCCCGCCTCGGCCAGGCGTGCCAGCTGGCGGGCGGCCTGGCGGCGGCGCGGCTCGGCGGCCTGCGGGTCGCAGACGGCGCGGCGCAGCTCGGCGACGAGGTCGGGCACGGAGAGTACGGCGAAGCGGCCGGCACCCTCGGCGGCCCCGGTGTCCGGGCCGTCGGCGGCACCGGCACCGGCGGCATCGGCACCCGCGGCACCGGTCTCCTCCTCGACGGCGCCGGGCCGGGTGACCCGCTCGACGCGCACGGCCCCGCCGCTCGCCGCGGCGTACTCCTCGAGGAAGCGGCTGGGCTCGGTGGGCTCGTCGGCCTCCGGGGCGTCGACGGCGGTGACCGTCAGCGTCTCGGTGGCGCGCGTCATGGCGACCTCGCGGAAGAGCCGGCGCTCCTCGGCGAGCTTCTCGCGGCGCCCGGCGGGCGCCTCCGGGTCGGCCGGCAGGTCCGGGTCGACGTCGCGGTCGACCAGGTCGACGAACTCCTCCTGCTCGAAAAGGGAACCGGTCTCGCCGAGGGCCGGCCAGCGGTCGTCCTGCACCCCGGTGATGACCACCCGGCGCCACTGGCGCCCGGCGGTGGCGTGGGCGGTGAGCACCTGCACGGCCTGCGGGGTGTCCGCGCGCCGGTCGCGCACGCCGGTGGGCAGCTCCTGCTCGGCGACGTGGCGCACGAAGGACTCCACACCGGCGGTCGGGCGGCGCTCGACGAAGTCGCCGGCGGCGTCGAAGAGCGCCATCATCGCGTCCAGGTCGCGGTCCGCCTGGGAGCCGGCGGCTCCGCCGCGCAGCGCGACCGCGGAGAGGTGCTCGGCCAGACCCGTGGCCTGCCACAGCGCCCAGAGCACCTCCTCGACCGAGCCGCGGGACTCCAGTGCCTCGTGGCCGGCGACGAGGACGCCGCGGATGCGTCCGAGCACCGCCAGCTCGCGTTCGGTGAGCACCTCGGCAAGGCGTGCGGCCTCCTCCCCGTCCGGGGCGGCCGCCGGGTCGATCAGGCGGGCGAGCGTCTCGACGGCGCGGGCGTTCATGTCGAAGCGGCGCAGCCCGCGCAGCAGGCGGCGCAGGGTGACCGGGTCCGCGCCGCCGACGGGGCCGAGCAGCAGATCGTGCAGCTCGCCGGGGGTCAGCTCCTCGGTCAGCGCGCGCACCCCGAGGATCATGCCGGCGACGATGGGCTGCTCTGCGAGCACGAGGTCGGTGGCGCTGATGTGCACGGGCACCCCGGCGGCGAGCAGCACGCGGCGCACCGGCTCGATCTGGCCAGCCTGGCGGACCACCACGGCGATCTCGTTCCAGTCCACGCGGTCGATCAGGTGGGCGCGGCGCACGGTGTCGGCGAGCACCGCGTTCTCGGTGGCCGCGGTGTCCGCGACCAGGAGACGCGTCTCCGGGCGCCGGCGGGTCTCGGGGAGCTCGAGGACGTGGTCCACGGCGGTGTCCGTGAGGAAGGCCGGGGAGGCACCGCGGAAGCGGAAGATCGACTGGCGCGGGTCGCCGGCGAGCACGCCGAGCCCGCCGGGGGTCGTACGGGCGTGATCGAGCAGCAGGCCCACCAGGTCGCAGGAGCGCGGGTCGAGGTGCTGGGCGTCGTCGACGAGCACGGTGTGCAGCCCGGCACGCTCAATGACCTCGGGGCGCTCGGTGACCAGCTTCAGCGCCTGGGCGACCAGCTCGGATGCGCTGAGCCGGCGGGTGCCGGCCAGGTTCATGGTGCGGCGGTACTCGCGCAGGAAGTCCCCGGCCCCGGTCCAGGCGGGCCGGCCGTGCCGGGCGCCGAGCGCCTCGAGGTCCTCCTCGCCGAGGCCGCGCTCGGCGGCGCGCAGCAGGAAGTCGCGCAGCTGCCGGGCGAAGCCGAGGTAGGTCAGCGCCGGGCGCAGGTCCTCCGGCCACGCGCCCGTGCCGTCCTCTGCCTGGCCGAGGAGCAGCTCGCGGATGACGGCGTCCTGCTCGGCGCCGGTGATCAGGCGGATCTCCTCGTCGATCCCGGCGCGCAGCAGCGCGAAGGCCACCGAGTGCACCGGTCGCACCAGGGTGGCGTCAGAGACGTACGGGGCCCCGGGGCGCTCGACCAGGCGTCGGCCGATCATGTCGCGTACCCGGGCGGCTGCGTCCTTGGCGGCGGTGATCACGAGCACGCCGGCCGGGTCTGCGCCGGCGTCGAGACGTTTGAGGGCGGTGTCCACCAGCAGGCTGGTCACCCCGGAGCCGGCCGGGCCGGTGACCCGCCACAGGCCCGACTCCGGCAGGCCGTCGGTCAGGTGCGACCAGTCGCGCGGGGCGTCCGCGACCGTGCGGCGCACGAGGCGCACGCGCGGCGTGGAGAAGTCAGTGGGTTCGCTCATGCCTCACAGCGTGCCAGCCGGGCGCGACAGGAGCAGATCGACGACCTCCGCCAGCGCCGCGGAGGCGGCCGGCTCGGGCCTGCTGAGCAGCACGTGCACCCACACGCGGTAGGCCGCGGCGCGCACGAGCAGCTGGTGGAGGTCCGGCACGTGGCGGAAGCGGGCGATCACCCCGGCGTCGACCGCGCCGGCGAGCAGGCCGTCGACGATGACCTGCGCGGCGGTGTAGCCGCGCGGGTGCATCACGCCGACCAGGTCGGTCAGCGCCGGCGGGTTGCCGGGCGCGTAGACGGTGGTGGCCAGCATGTCCGCGTGGCCGGGCACCGCCGGGCCCTCGACGGGCTCCAGCGCGGCGCGCAGCTCGAGCAGCAGGTCGCGGTGCAGGCCGTCCTCGACGCCGCCGAGCACCCGCGGCTCGTGGGTCGACCAGGCCGCCCGGTCGGCCGCGCAGAAGACGTCCTCCGGGTCCGACTCGGGCAGCGGCAGGCCGTCGTCGAGGCCGGCGACCAGCGCGGCCTCGAGGCGCAGGGCGGCCGCGGCGGTCTCGTCGACGCGCGCGCCCGGCTCGCCCTCGACGAACTGGTTGGCCCGCCACCCGGCGGCCAGGAAGCGGCCGTCGGTGGCGCGCACCGGGCGCACCACGCGCAGCCCGTCGATCTCGAGGCGCTCGCGCACCCGCGCCGACCAGGTGGTGTGCGGGCCCACGGCGCGCGAGAGCGCGACGGTGCCCAGGCGCCAGCCGTTGTCCCAGGCCGCGCCCAGCGGCACGGCGGCCTGCCGGTCGTCGGCCTGGAAGGCCGCCGCCACGTGGGTGGGCACGCCCGCCGCAGCCGCCACGGAAGCCTGGTCCGCGCCTGCGTCGCGGGCGTCGTCAATCTCTCGTCCGGTCCGTCGGGTACCACGCGCCTCGGAGATGTCGTGGACCGTGCCGTCCCGGCCGGGCTCTGCGCGCCGCGTCACGGCTGCACCTTCGGGTAGGGCCACGGGTTGTAGCGGCAGGTCTCGTCGACGTCCGGGTAGACCTCCTCCGGGTCGAAGGAGTGCAGCTCGGCGTTGTTCAGGCTCAGGGTCTGCTGCATCATCACCGGGGCCAGCTCGCCGTCGCCGCCGCAGGGCTGGTGGGCGGCGAAGCCGATGCCGTGGCCGACCTCGTGGTTGATCAGGTACTGGCGGTAGGAACCGATGTCGCCCTTGAAGGGCGTGGCGCCGCGCACCCAGCGGGCCTCGTTGATGACCAGGCGGTTGCCGTCGCTGTAGAAGCAGCTGGTCTCCATGGCCAGGTCGTGCCCGCAGGTCTCGTGGGTGGTGCCCACGCTGGTCAGCTGGATGCGCATGTTCGGGTCGTCGTCGGGACCGACGTGCTCGAAGCGGAAGCGCTCGTCGTGGGTCCACCCGGCCGGGTTGGTCAGGGTGGCGTCGATCATGTGCGCCAGCGCGTCGTCGCCGCCCGTCGACGAGGTGTCCACGCCCTTCTCGACCTCGATGACGTAGCGCACCGTCTTCTCGGTGCCCCGGCCCGCCTCGGCGCCGGGCCGGCCGATCAGGCGGTACTCACCGGTGCTCTCCGTGGCGTAGGGCCCGCCGGCCGGCAGCTCGGCGGCGGCGATGCGCGGGTCGGGCTGGTCGGCCGGGTTCGGGCCGGTCTCCAGGGTGGAGGACTCAGCGGCCTGGTCCGGGGTCTGCTCGGGCGAGGACATGCCGGACCCGGTGAAGACGTCGATGAGCACCCACACGGTGATCACGGCGAGGACCGGGATGGCGTAGGCGCGCCAGCCGAAGGACCGCGCGAAGCGGACGTACCAGGGTTCGTGAGACATCAGCCAACCAGGGGTCGAGGAAGTGGGCGGGGTGGTGCCGGCGCGCCCGGGGCATTCAAGGCTCAGCGGGGCGGGCGCCGGCGGGCCGGGTCAGGCCCCGGCGAAGCCGACGGTGCGCGGGGTGTCCGCGCCTACGGCGGCGTAGGCGACCTCGGAGACACGGAGGAGGTAGCGCTGGCCGCGCTGGTCCTCCAGCTCCAGGATCCCCTCGCCGCGCTCGAGGGCCGAGCGCACCTCGCCGGAGACGGCCTCGGCGTCGCCCTTGGCGTCGATCACGAGTTCACGCGGAGTGTCCTTGAAGCCGATCTTGAGTTCCATGCTGCTGAAACAGAGCTCGCTTTCCTTGGTCTCGGGTTCGTGCTCGCCCGCCCGTCAAAAGGGCCCGCCCGTCGCACGGCCGGGCCCCGGGTCGAGGCATGGGGCCCATCATAGCCCGCGCCCGATAGTATCTAGGTGTGTCTGCCGTCAGTACCAGTCCCACGTTCGCCGAACTCGGCGTCGCCGCCGAGATCACCGAGGCCCTCGCGGCCGCCGGGATCACCCGCACCTTCGCCATCCAGGAGCTCACGCTGCCGATCGCGCTCGACGGCCGCGACCTGATCGGCCAGGCGCGCACCGGCATGGGCAAGACGCTCGGCTACGGCGTGCCGCTGCTCGACCGCGTCTTCGACTCCGCCGACGTCGAGGAGCTCGACGGCACCCCGCGCGCCCTGGTGGTCGCCCCCACCCGAGAGCTGGCTGACCAGGTCGGCGACGACCTGACCACCGCCGCGAAGAACCTGCCGGTGCGCGTGACCACCATATACGGCGGGCGCCCCTACGAGGAGCAGATCGACGCACTCAACGCCGGCGTGGACGTCGTCGTCGGCACCCCGGGCCGCCTGCTGGACCTGCACCAGCGCGGCGAGCTGCGCCTGGACCGCGTGGCGGTGCTCGTGCTCGACGAGGCCGACGAGATGCTCGACCTGGGCTTCCTGCCGGACATCGAGAAGATCCTGGCCACCCTGACCCACCGGCACCAGACGATGCTCTTCTCCGCGACGATGCCGGGGCCGATCCTGGCGCTGGCGCGCAGCTTCATGAACCGCCCGGTGCACATCCGCGCCGAGGCCACCGAGTCGGGGCTGACCCACGCCTCGACCCGGCAGGTCGCCTTCCTGTCGCACCGCATGGACAAGCCGGCGGTGCTGGCCCGCATCCTGCAGGCCGACGGGCGCGGGCGCACCATCATCTTCACCCGCACCAAGCGCACCGCCGCCCGGGTGGCCGAGGACCTCGCCGGCCGCGGCTTCACCGTCGCCTCGGTGCACGGTGACCTGGGCCAGGGCGCGCGCGAAAAGTCGCTGAACGCCTTCCGCGACGGCATCGTGGAGATCCTCGTGGCCACCGACGTCGCCGCCCGCGGCATCGACGTCGACGACGTGACCCACGTGATCAACTACCAGACCCCGGACGACCCGATGACCTACATCCACCGCATCGGGCGCACCGGACGCGCCGGCCACTCCGGCACCGCCGTGACCCTGATCGGCTACGACGAGGCCGCGAAGTGGTCCGCGATCAACGACGAGGTCGGCCTGGACATGGCCGAGCCGCCGCGCTGGTTCTCCACCTCCCCGGAGCTCGGCGAGGCGCTCGACATTCCCGACGACGCCCCCGACCGCGTGGGCCGGGCCCGCCGCGTCTTCGGCCTGCCCGCCCCCGGCGAGGAGCGCAGCGGCCGTGGCGGCCACGGTCACGGCCGCCGCGGACGTGGCCACGGCGGCCGCGGACGCGGAAGGAACCGCCGTTGAGCGGGGCCGGCGCGCCGCTGCGGCGCACCCGCGGTGACCTGATCGCCACAGCCGTCATCGCCGTCGTCGCGGTGGCCGCCGTGCTCGGTGTGGTCTTCACCGCCTCCGTGCGCGAGGTCAACCACACCGTCGCCGAAGCCTCGGCCGCGATCCCCGACGAGCCCGGCTCCTCGCCCACCGCCGTCGAGGCCGACTGGTCCACCCCCGCCCTGTCCCCGCCCGGCACCACCCGCCCGATCGTCATCGAGGGCGTGACCGTGGTGCCCGAGGAGCACGGCGCCCGCGGCCTGGCTCCCGACGGCACGCAGCTGTGGTCCTACACTCGCGCCGACCGCGAACTCTGTGCGGCCGGTGCGGCGTGGTCGACGGCCGTGCTTGTCTTCCGCGACCCGGCCGCCGAGGCCGGCTGCGGCGACGCCGTCTCCCTGCACGCCGCCGACGGCTCCTACTCGGCGACCCGCTCCGCCCCGGCGCCCGACGAGGTCGCCTCGGTGGTCTCCAACAGCCGCGTCGGTGTGGCCTCCCCCGAGCGCGTCGAGCTGTGGCGCTCGGATCTGGTGCGCACCGTCGAGTACGGCGACGTGCCCGCCAAGCAGGAGCCGGAGCAGCAGCCCCACGAGGAGTGCGTGATCAACTCGGCGCTGACCCGCACCGAGCTGCTCGCGGTGACCGAGGACTGCCCCGACGACCCGGAGCACACCTGGCTGCGCTTCCAGGCGACCACCCCGGAGGACTCCCGCGCCCCCGAGATGGACGGTGAGGTCGCGCTGGCCTCGGGCTCGCGCCTGGTGGCCGTCGGCCAGGACGGCGCGGCCGTCTTCGAGCCCGGCCCCGCCCCGCGCCTGCGCAGCTTCGCCCAGGACGGCACCGAGCGCCTCTCCCGCGACGTCGCCGACGCCCCCGTGATCGGCCCCCCCGCCGACGAGGGCACCCTCGAGGGCCTCTTCCTGCCCCGCACCGCGGACCTGCCGCACCACATGAGCTGGTTCGACGGCGAGCGCCTCCACCTGATGCACCCGGACAACCTCGAGGTCGCCCACGTGCTCGAGGACGCCACGGGCACCGGCGTGGCCGTCGGCGGCCGCCTGGTCTACCCCACCGCCGAGGGCCTGGCCGTGGCCGACTGGGACACCGGGAAGGTCGAGCACACCATCCCCGTCGACCGCGCCGGCTACACCGGCGAGGTGGACCTGGCCCTGGCCGGCGACCGCGTCATCGAGCGCCGCGACGACGAGCTGGCCGCCCTGCGCGTGCTCTGAAGCCGCCGTTCCCGCGGAGCAGACCCCCGCGCACCCGGTTCTCCGGGTGAGCGGGGGTTTCCCGGTCAATTGACGACGTCGCGCCGCTCACCGCCGGCGCGTACCTGCGGCGTGGGCGGGCGGGCCCTGCGGGCCCGCCGGATCCACGATGTCTGCGGTGTCCGCCTCAGCGCCGCTGCTCGGGGCCGGTGGTGTCGAAGGCCGCGGCGGCCCAGTGCACGGAGGCCGGGCTGAACAGCAGGACCAGGATGGCCACGGCGCTGACGAGGGTGACCACGCCGAGCGGCCAGGCCCCGGCGCCGAACATGCTGAAGGAGATCGGCAGGAAGATGATCTGCAGGATGATCACCGGGCCGCGGCCCCAGCGGTGGGTGCCGCGGGCCAGCCCGAGACCGCCGGCGAAGACGCCGCCGAAGACGATGAGCAGGAAGACCGCGGTGCCGGTGGCGACCCAACCGGCGTTGCCGCCGGCTTCACTGACGATGTCGGCGCCGCGCTCGCCGAGGACCTGCCGGGCAAGCAGCAGGATGGCGTAGGCGATGACGACCACCGACTGCACGCAGGCGATGATCCCGGCATAGCGCACGGTGGCGGGCACGGGGACGCGCCCGCCCGCACGGGCCGGGGTCGTGGCGGGTCCGCTTTTCGGGCTGGGACTGGTCTTGTTCACGGCCTCGATCCTATCGGGCGGGGCCTTCCGGGCGACCGGGGCGAGGCAATTTGACGCCGCCGTGGCGCGCGTACTCAGTCGCGCGGGTTAGTTTCCGCTGGCCAAACCGTTTTACCAAGGTTCCCCTCAGTAATTTTTCAGAGCTATATCCGCCCCCGATCGTGCCGGAGGCCAAGTATATACTGTAACTTCGGACACATTTTCGGTGTAACTCTAGCCAAGAGTACGTAACCGTGCCATGATCAACAATCAGCAAAAGCAACCGGTTGGAAAACCGGCCCTTAACCCGAGAGCGCCAGCGGGTTAACGCCGAGTGAACCGTTGCGGAGCGAGCCGGGGGTCCGTTCCCCGTGCGATCCCGCCCCGCACGCACTCGCCCGAGAGCTTAAACAATGCGCATCCCCACGAGCGGGCGGGGATGTGTCTCTGGTGCGCCCGGTCCCGTTCACCGATCGTTTCCCACTGCATTTTTCTGTAACCCGAGACTTCCTAAGGAGACTGACCCGAAATGGATTGGCGTCACAAGGCCGTCTGCCGCGACGAGGACCCCGAACTGTTCTTCCCCGTGGGCAACTCCGGGCCCGCCCTGGCCCAGATCGCCAAGGCGAAGCTCGTCTGCAACCGCTGCCCCGTCACCTCCCAGTGCCTGGCCTGGGCCCTGGAGACCGGCCAGGACGCCGGCGTGTGGGGCGGCCTGTCCGAGGAGGAGCGCCGCGCGCTCAAGCGCCGCAACAAGCGCGGCCGCCGCACCCGCGTCGCCGTCTAGGCCCCACCCGCTCCCCTCACCCTGAGCCGCCTGATCGGCCGACCCCGATTACCGCGGTCGTGCCCGCCGGCACTACAGTGTGAGCGACAAAGAAACCCAACCGCCCAGCAAGGAAGGTGCCCCATGAGCAAGCGCGGACGCAAGCGCAAGGACCGCCGCAAGAAGAAGTCGAACCACGGCAAGCGGCCCAACTGCTAGCTTGATCGACCGCCCCCGCTAGGCGGAGCGAAGTCGAAGGTGGCGCGGCCGGGATCCCCCAGAGGATCCCGGCCGCGCCTTCGTTTTATTGGGCGGGAGGGCGGAGCCGTCCCACCGCCGCGGAGCGGCCCCACCGCAGCTAGTTGTACCGCCGCACCGTGGTGACCCGCAGCTGGTAGGTCACCCGCTCGCGCAGCCGGCTCGGCGCGTGGTCCGCCCCGCAGCAGGTGCGCAGCAGCGTACGCAGCGCCTCCTCGAGCTCGAGGCCGGCCGCGCACTCGGGGCACGCGGTGATCTCCGCGCGCAGCTGCGCGCACTCGGCGGCGGTCAGCTCGTCGTCGAGGAGCGCGGCGAGCTTGCGCTCGACGCTGTCGCAGTCACAGGTGCACCCTTCGCCGTGCCCGTCGTGTCCGGACGTCATCGCTCACGCCTCCTGCTTCTTCGTCTTCGCGGCGTTCTCCGCCGGTTCGGCCATGTCGGGGTGGTCGAGCCCGATGCCGTGCTCGTGTGCCACCCCCTTCAACAAACCGCGCAGCTGTTTTCTTCCCCGATGCAGCCGGCTCATCACGGTGCCCAGCGGGGTGCCCATGATCTCGGCGATCTCCTTGTAGGCCAGCCCCTCGACGTCGGCGTAGTAGACGACCATGCGGTAGTCGTCCGACAGCGAGTTCAGCGCGTCGACGATCTCCTGGTCCGGGATGTTCTTCAGCGCCGCGACCTCCGCGGACTCCAGCCCGGAGGAGTCGTGCGAGGACGTCGTGTACAGCTGGTGGTCGGTCATCTCGTCGGTCGAGGTCTGCTGCGGGCGCCGCTGCTTCTTGCGGTAGGTGTTGATGTAGGCGTTGGTCATGATCCGGTACAGCCACGCCTTGAGGTTGGTGCCCGGTCTGAAGGAGCCGAAGGCCCGGAAGGCCTTCATGTAGGTCTCCTGGACCAGGTCCTCCGCGTCGGCCGGGTTGCGCGTCATCTTCAGCGCACCGCCGTAGAGCTGGTCGAGCAGCGGCAGCGCCTCGCTCTCGAAGCGCTCGCGCAGCCGCGTGTCGTCCTCGACGTCACTGTCCGCCATCTGCCGGGCCACCGTCCTTTCCACGGTCGGGGTCGGGGAACCATTCTAGGCCCGGGCGCGTCTACTCCGCCTCGACGGCGTCGAGGAGCCCGGGAAAGTCGTTGGAGACATTGCCGACGTCGCGTCGCACCGGCCGGTCTTGAAGGTGCGCGCGCAGCGTGGGCACCGCAGGCGCCAGCATCTCCGTGGCGGACCCGGCCGAGCCGGTGCACCAGGCGGCGGCCGACGCGGCGTCGAGAAGCAACGGCATGCGGTCGTGCAGCCACTCCAACGGCCCGGCGGAGGCGGTGGTCACGATGGTGCAGGACAGCTGGTCCAGCCCGGTGTCCCACAGCCCGGCGGCCCACAGCAGCCCGCCGTCGTCGCGGCTGATGAAGTGCGGCACCTTCTCGTGCCACTCGTAGTAGCCGTCCATGGGGATCACGCAGCGCCGCTTGGCGAAGGCGTCGCGGAAGGAGGGCTTCTCGGCGACGGTCTCGGAGCGGGCGTTGAACAGGGTCGGGCCCTTCTCGTCGCGCTTCCAGTGCGGCAGCAGGCCCCAGCGCGCCGGCTCCACCAGCGCCTCGGAGTTGGCCTCGCCGCCGAGGCGGACGACGGGGGCGATCTGGGTCGGGGCGATGTTGTAGCGCGCCGGCGGGGTGTCGCGCGGCGCACGCACCTCGGTGACGCCCGGCAGGGTGCCGACGGCGTCGAGGAGGCGCTCCCCGGTGGTGAACAGGACGAACCTTCCGCACATGCTCTCTATTATGAGGGTGTGAGTAAAAATGTCCCGCCCTGGCCCGCCCCCGCCGCCCGCGGCCCGGTCCGCTGGCGCCAACATGTACCCGGTTCGAAGTCCATCACGAACCGGGCGCTCGTGCTGTCCGCCCTCGCCTCCGGCCCCTCGGAGATCGCCGGCGCCCTGCACTCCCGCGACACCCACCTAATGGCCGAGGCCCTGCGCGCCATCGGCGCGCGGATCCACTCCGACGAGCCCGGTCACGGCACCGCCTCGACGACGGTGGCCGTCGACCCCGGCCCGCTGCGCGGCGGCACCGTCGAGTGCGGCCTGGCCGGCACGGTGATGCGCTTCGTGCCCCCGATCGCCGCGCTGACCCCGGAGGGCGCCTACGTGGTCTTCGACGGCGACGCCCAGGCGCGCCGCCGCCCGATGGGCACGATCCTCAACGCCCTGCGCGACCTCGGCGTGGAGGTCCACGGCGACGCGCTGCCCTGCACGGTACGCGGGGGCGCGGCCCGCGGCGGCGAGGTCACCATTGACGCCTCCGGCTCCTCGCAGTTCGTCTCCGGGCTGCTGCTGGCCGGCGCCTGCTTCGAGGAGGGCATCACCGTGCGCCACCAGGGCGGGCGGCTGCCCTCGGTACCCCACATCGAGATGACCGTCGACATGCTGCGCACCGCCGGTGTGC
>NZ_JASPJZ010000021.1:0-3173 GCF_030232385.1 Corynebacterium sp. MSK006 | reverse complement strand
GACGAGCACACCGGCGGTGCGCAGACCTGGCGTGTGCACCCCGGGCCCATCGCCGGGCGGCGCTGGGTCATCGAGCCGGACCTGTCCAACGCCGCGCCGTTCCTCTCGGCGGCGGCCGTCACCGGCGGCACCGTGCGCGTCTACGGCTGGCCGGAGCGGACCACCCAGGCCGGCGACGCCATCCGCGGCGTGCTCGAGGCCATGGGCTGCACGGTGAAGCTGGTGCCCGGCGAGTCCGGCGGGCCGCACGCGCACGACCTCGAGGTCACCGGCCCGGCCGGCGGGCACCTGAAGGGCATCGAGCTCGACATGTCCGACTTCGGCGAGCTGACCCCCACCGTGGCCGCACTGGCCGCGCTGGCGCAGTCCGAGAGCCGGCTGACCGGCATCGCGCACCTGCGCGGCCACGAGACCGACCGGCTGACCGCCCTGAGCACCGAGATCAACCGGCTCGGCGGCGACTGCAGCGAGCTCGACGACGGCCTGCTCATCCGCCCGGCGTTCCTGCACGGCGGGGTCTGGCGCTCCTACGCCGACCACCGCATGGCCACCGCCGGCGCGGTGCTTGGCCTGCGCGTCCACGGCGTCGAGGTCGAGGACGTGCAGACCACCGCCAAGACCCTGCCCGGCTTCCAGATGATGTGGCAGACCATGGTCGACGAGGGGTGCCGTGCCTAGGCGCCACTACGACGAGTCCGACGTGCACGTGCGCCCCGGCAAGGGGTCACGCCCGCGCACCAAGAAGCGCCCGGCTCACAAGGACGCCCTCTTCGGCATGGTGGTCACCAAGGACCGCGGCCGCTGGGGCGTGGTCCTCGACCGGGACCGCGACGCCGACGACCCCACCCGCGTGGTGTGCATGCGCGCCCGCGAGCTGGGACGGACCCCCGTCGAGGTCGGCGACCGCGTCGGCGTGGTCGGCGACACCTCCGGGCGGGAGGGGACGCTCGCGCGCATCGTCAAGCTCGACGAGCGGACCAGCGTGCTGCGGCGCACCGCCGACGACACGGACTCCTACGAGCGCACCGTGGTGGCCAACGCGGAGCTGCTGCTCATCGTCTCCGCGGTGGCCGATCCCCCGCCGCGCTCCGGGTTCGTGGAGCGTTCGCTGGTCGCCGCCTTCGTCGGCGGCATCGAGCCGGTGATCGTGCTGACCAAGTCGGACCTGGCCGACCCGAGCGTCTTCGCCGCGGAGTTCGCGGACCTGGACGTGCCCGTGGTCGTCTGCGGCGTCAACGACCCCCTCGACCCGCTGCTCGAGCGGATCTCCGGGCGGGTCTCCGCCCTGATCGGGCACTCCGGGGTGGGCAAGTCCACGCTGGTCAACCGGCTGCTGCCCGAGGCCGACCGCGCCACCGGCGAGGTCTCCGGGGTAGGCAAGGGCCGGCACACCTCCACCCAGTCGGTCGCGCTGCGCCTGCCGCGCGAGGCCGGCGGCGGCTGGATCATCGACACCCCCGGCATCCGCTCCTTCGGGCTGGCGCACGTCTCCCCCGACGACGTCATCGCGGCCTTCGAGGACCTCGCGGCCGCCGCGGAGGACTGCCCCCGCGGCTGCACGCACCTGGGTCCCCCGGCCGACCCGGAGTGCGCCCTCGACGGGCTGACCGGGGCGGGCGCGCGCCGCGTGGCGGCCGTGCGCCGGCTGCTCGAGGCGCTGCACTCCAACGTCGACTGGGAGTGAGGCGTGGTGGACTCCGTCCACCACCCCGGAAAAGGAATCACCGGGCGGCGGGAGGGCTAGAGCAGCTCGATGAGGACCGGCAGCTCGGAGGGGTCGTAGAACGCGAGCCAGTTGTCCTGGGCGTCGCCCACGGTCAGCTCCGCGTCCTCGTCGCCGAGGTCCGCGGCGTCGATGGCCTTGACCGCCCTGGCGGTGGCCTCCTCGGCGTCGGGCACGTCGACGTGGATCGCCGCGACGTCGTCGAGCTCCACGGAGGCCGGCTCGAGGCGCACCACGGACTCGCCGTTGTCCGGCACCGGGGTCACGTGCGCGTCGTCGACGTCGGCGGAGACGACCACGCGGCGGTGCGGGAACTTCGCCACGTCGCCGACCGCGAGCAGCCGCAGGCTGGCCAGGGCGGCCTGGTCGAAAGCGACGTCGGAAAGTTCCTCCTCGTCGCCCGCGGTGTAGAACTCGCGCAGGGCGTCGGTGACGGCGAAGGCCCAGCCGCTGCGGGCGTGGATGACGCCGGACTCGTTGAGCTCGGTCAGGGTGCTGAAGGTCGCGGGCAGGTAGACGCGCATCGGTGGCCTAGAACTCGCCGTCGATGTCGAACAGGCCGGTGATCTCCATGACCGCCCGGTCGAAGGTCTGGTACATCACGCCGACCAGGCCGGACTCGACGGCGGCGCGCACGTTGACGATGGAGTCGTCGACGAAGACGCAGTCCTGCATCGGCAGCTCGAGGGCGTCCGCGGCGGCCTGGAAGGCCTCCTCGGCGGGCTTGTCCACGCCGATCTCCCCGGAGAGCAGCACGGCGTCGACGATGCCGCGGTACTCCCACTCACGGATCGGCTCGGCACCCTGGCCACCCGGGTCGTTGGACAGGATGGCGGTGGCCACCCCGTTGGCCCGCGCCGCGGCGAAGAGGTTGCGCCAGCGACGCTGCTCCTCCTCGTCGCCGTCCAGCACGCCCACGTAGTCGACGATCAGTCCTCGCACGCTCTCACAACCCTTTCCGGTGGTGGTCTCGCCGGCCGCCGGCGTCGCGCGCCCGGCCGCTTTTCGTGTCACAATGATACCCAGCCCACCCCCGCCCCGCCGCCCGGGTCGCCCGCGCGACGAGGAGACAGACCACCATGTCCGCCGACACCGGCGCGCTGGTGCCCCTGCCGGGCACCGCCGTGCTCATGATGCTCGACCCGCACGCGGTGGCACCCGGGCGAGCCGAAACCGCCGAGCCCACCGGCCCCGCCGAGCGAACCGAGACCACCGGGCCCACCGGCCCGCACGCCGCGGGGCCACACCGGCGCGGGGCGCCGCCGAGGGCCCTGCCGGGCACCCCCGGGGCCGGCGCCCCGCGCCGCCTGGCCCTGACACGCGTCACCCGCGCCCTGCACGTCATCTTCGGCGTGCGCGGGCCCCGGGCCCTGGAGTCGGCCGCCTACGGCCGCCAGGTGCGCCTGCACGCCGCCGCCCGCCGCGCCGAGCGCGCCGGCGCCTCCCCCGC
>NZ_JASPJZ010000020.1:0-57253 GCF_030232385.1 Corynebacterium sp. MSK006 | reverse complement strand
GGCCCGGGGTGAGGCGAATCGGGCGGCCTATAACGAGGAGATCGGTTACGACCCGGCAGCCCCGGTGCCGTTCTGAGTCGATCCCGTTCCAAGGGCCCCTGCCCGGCGGCGTCTGCGGCCGGCTGAGGGGAAGCACCACACGACCGTGGGGTCGGTCGCCGACAGCGACCGACGGGACGTCGGAAATTGAAGGAGAGGAGGGGAGCGGTCAGTGACCCGGACGATGAGGAGTCGCCTTGGGGCGGCCGGCGATCTCGAGCACGTCGTCGACGTGGACGAGGGCGCTGCGGCGGTGCGCGACGACGATAACGGTGACGTTCTTCAGGCGCGCGAGCATATCCGTCAGCTCCTTCTGGCCGAGCGCGTCCTGGTGGCTCGTGGCCTCGTCGAGGATCAGGATCCGCGGCGAACGCGCGAGCACCCGGGCGAGGCCGACGCGCTGCTGCTGGCCGCCGGAGAGTTCCTCGGCCTGGGCGTCGAGGGCGATCTCGCGGGCGTGCGCGGCGACGAGGGCACGGCGGGCGTCCTCCTCGCCAAGGTCGGGCTGACCCATGCGCAGGTTCTCGAGCACGCTGCCGCGCAGGATCGCCGGCGACTGCTCGACGAGCCCGACCGCGGAACGCAGCTGGCGGGTGGCGACCTGCCGGACGTCGACCTCGCCGTCGGCGCCCGTGAGCACCACGCGGCCAGCCTGCGGGTCCAGCTGACGCACGAGGGCCGAGACCAGTGTAGACTTGCCGCCGCCCGAGGGGCCGACGACGCCGAGGCTGCCGCCGGCGGGCACCTCCAACGAGAGATCCGCGACGATCGGGCCGTGTCCATAGCCCAGCGAGACCGACTCGAGGCGCAGGCCGAGGGGTCCGGCGGGAAGCGGGCGGGGATCCTCGGGCTCGGGGATCTCGACGGGTCGGTCGAGCTCGTCAAAGTAACGGCGCGCGGAGCCGAGGGTGATCGGCAGGATGCGCGCGAAGCCCTCGACACCGTCGAAGACGGGACCGAGCGCGAGCACGACGGCGGCCGCGGTCAGGCTGCCGGTCGCCCACCACATCAGCCCGGCGCCGAGCCAGGGCCAGATGGTCGCCAGGCCACGGCGCAGGCCGTTGACCACGCCCGTCGCGGTGACGTCGCGGGACAGCCGGTCCTCGACCTCGGCGAGGCCGCGCAGGCGGGCCGGCCCGGCGCCCAGCGAGGCGATCTCCTCGCGGCCGCGGGCGTCCTCGCTCATGCGCTGGGCGATCTCACCGCGCAGCGCGGACTCCGCGCCGCGGCGGCGGATGAACGGCAACGCCCAACCGAGCGCGAGGCAGGCGACGAGCACCACGACGGCACCCGCACCCGCCGCCGGGTCGACGACGGCCCAGATGAGCGCGGCGACGGTGGCGATGGCCGCGCAGATGGTCGGCGAGATCGTGTGGGCGAAGAAGACCTCGATGACGCCGATGTCTCGGGTGGCGACCGCCATCACCCGCCCGCCGGCGGCCCCGCCGGGCGCGGCACCGCGGGCGACCAGCGCGTCGTAGAGGCCGACGCGCATGTCCGCGAGCAGGCGGAACGCCGCCGAGTGGCCGCAGACCTGCTCGGCCCAGCGGCAGCCGGCGCCCACCAGGGCGAAGAAGACCATGCCGAGGATGAAGCCGCCGAGGCCGAAGTCCGGGCGCGTCGAGTAAACCCAAGCCGGGAAGATGATCAGCCCCGCGGTGCCGGACTGGGAGAGGACACGGAAGACGGAGCAGGCGGACAGCCGCCCGCCGGCGCGGGTGGCCAGACGGAGAAGTCGGGCGATCATCAGTGGGCCTCCTCGCTGGAACGGGCCGCGTCCAGGAACGCGGCGGGGTCGGTCAGCTCGCCGTCGACGACGGCGACCACGGCGTCGGCGTCCGCGGTCTCGCTGACCCGGTGGGTGACCTCGATGATCGTGGCCCCCGTCGACTTCGCCGTCGCGCGCACCGCGGCGGCGGTGCCCCAGTCGAGGTTCGCGGTCGGCTCATCGAGGAGCAGCACGCCGGCGCCCTGCAGCAGGCCGCGGGCGATGGCCACTCGGACGGTCTCGCCGCCCGAGAGTGCGCGGCGCTCGGAGATCGGCTGGTCGAGGTCGAAGTCGAGCCCGACGGCCTCGGCGACCTCGCGAAGACGGGCCGGAGGGTACCCGTGACCTGAGAGATCGAGGTTCTCCGCCAGCGTTCCGGTGAAGAGCACCGGCCGCTGCGGGACGTAGCAGCACACGGCGGCGAGCTCCTCGCGCGAGGCCGCCCGCCCGTCGACGAGGACCTCGCCCTCGACGGACAGCAGGCCCCCGAGAGCGAGCAGCAGAGTCGACTTGCCCGACCCGCTCGGCCCCACCACCGCGAGGTGCGAGCCGGCGGGAACCTGCAGGTCAGAGACTCCGAGCACGGTGCGCTCGCCGCGGTCGACGCGCAGGTCACCCACGGTGACGGAGGGCGCGGCGGTGAGCTGCGGGACGTCGGCAATCTCGGGCTGCGAGGAGGTGCCCAGCAGCGCCCGGATCTTGCGCAGCGAGGCCTTGCCGGACGCGCCGGTGTAGAACGTGCGGCCCATGTCGTTGACCGGCACGATGACCAGGCGCGCGAGCAGAACGCAGGCCAGCGCCTGGGCGGGGGAGAAGGTCCCCGAGCGCAGCAGGACGAGGCCCGAGGCGGCGGCGACGGTCATCGTGGCCAGGCCGAACGCGCCGTCGGTGACCAGGATCATGACCTGGTTGCGGTAGAGCAGCCCCATGACCTTGCTGCGCATGTGCTCGGCGAGCCCGGCGATCTGGGCGCGGCGCTGCGCGGTCGCGTCGAGGATCAGCGCGCTGCGCAGGCTGCGCACGCCGGCCAGGAACGCGCCGGCGAGCATGCCCGAGGACCTCCCGTAGGCGGCGCCGGCACCCTTGAGGCCGCGTACGGCCCAGGCGACGAGGATCGGCACCATCAATGTAGTGAGGAGCAACAAACCGGCGACGGGCCACGAGAGGCCGAGGCCGATGAGAAGGAGGACGCACAGCGGGGCGACGGCGGCGGCGACGAGAGGCCCGAGGAAGGTGACCGTGTAGACGGAGGCCTTCTCGGCGGCCGCGGTGGCGGCCTGGATGAGGTCGGCGTCGTCGTCGCGGTCCAGCTCGAGGTTCGCGGCGGCGAGCTCGGTACGCCAGCGGCGTTCCTGGGCGGCGCGCAGGCGGTCCGGCAGGATCTGTTCGAGCGCGGCCATCGCCACGGCGAGCGCCAGGACGACGGCCGCGACGGTCACGCGGGTCGGGTCGGCGCCGTGGTCGATTATCGAAGCGCCGGCAAGGATGACGCCGCCGAGCGCGGTGATACGCGCGGTGATGACTCCGGCGAGGAGCCATCCGAAAGTGGGAATGTCGTGCACGGAAGTCAGTGTAACCTTAGTTCGTTGCTGCTCTGTAACGGCGCTCCGGCGCGGTGGCACTCACGGGCTTCTGCGGTCGGATATTCCGTTTATTTTTGTCACAGTGACGTAACGCGGGTGAGTGTCCGGTCGTGGGCGAGTGGGGCATCTGGGGCCGTTTTCGGGGTTTCCGGGAGATTGACGACGTCCCAGTGGCCCGCGCGGGCGGTTCCGTGTCGGGTTGGCGGGTTCGAAGGGCTGAGGCGATGTCTCGGGGCGGATGGGATGGAATGGAGCGAGGCGCGACTGAGGCGGGCGGGAGCGCGTTGAGTGCCGGCGTTCAGTGCCCGGAATGCCGGCAGGCGCCAATCACCGCACGTAGAAGACCCACTCTCCATAATGGTCCGATAATGTACATTATGTCATTTCGGCTTGGTGGCCGCTCTCCGCCCAGTACCATGACCGTCACCACGATCTGCGGGATGACGGTGCCGGCCAGATACGCCGGGACCGTCGCAAGGCCCAGCATCCGCACCAGAGCCGAGAACGCGGCCCCGCCGGCCATCTGGATGAAGAAGAACAGTCCCGCGGCCACGCCCGGGTAGTCGAGCTCGAGGCCCAACAGGCCCGCCTGGGTGAACGGGATCGTCGCCCCGACGCCGATGAAGGTGACCGCCATCGCCACGACGACGGGCACGGGGCGCTGCGTGACACCGAGCGCCGCGAGCACGAGCGCGCCGGCGACGCCCACCGCGCCGGGGCCCAGCCCGCGGACGACCGCCCGGGAGGCGTCGGAGGAACGCTTAACCAGCATGCTGCCCGAGAGATACCCGAGCGCCGGCACGGCCATCAGCGCCCCGTAGGCCACCGGCGACTGCCCCATCAGGTCCTGCAGGATCGTCGTCGAGGAGCTGACGAACCCGAAGTAGGTCATCCACACCAGCGAGGTCGCGCCCGCGTACCAGCGGAAACTCCCGTTCGTGAGCGCCTGGCCGATGGCCGCGGAGAACTGACGCGGCGAGGGCAGGCGCGGGTTGTCCGCCCCTGCCCCGCCGAGCATGAGCATCAGCGGGGACGAGAGCCACGGCGAAGACGGCCAGCACCAGGAAGAGCGCCCGCCAGTCGAGCACCTGGGCCGCCAGTCCCCCGACCAGCGGCGACAGCGACGGCGTGAGCGAGATGACCATGGACATCGAGGTCAGCACGCTGATCCGGCGGTCGGCCGGGTAGCGGCGCTGCACGATGATCCGGCACAGCACCGTCGTCGACGTCCCGCCCAGGGCCTGGACGAACATGCTCACCGCGTAACCGACCATGTAGACGGTCAGCGTGGCCTCGACGGCGGCGACCGAGGTGCCCAACTCCCCCGCGATCGCCGTGTTCGACGGGTTGGCCAGCGTCAGCCCGAGCTGCGGGACCATGACGACCAGGAGCAGGATCCAGGCCGCCTGAGGCGGTGTGCGGTTCGGGGCCACGCTGCGACCCTCCCTTTGCCGGGAATATGGGACGGGCGTCACACTAGCACCGCGGCGCCGGCGCGAGACCCGCGACCCGCGGGAGGACCCGGGCGCCTCTCCCTAACCTCTCCCCTGACTCTCCCCCGGTGTCCGCCGAGCCGAGCGGTCACATTCCGGTGCCGACCGCTAAACTGACTGCATGGCTGAAGAGCGCGAGAATCTGACCTACGAACGATTCGGGACCGCGGTGCGCGAACTCGCCCGCCAGGTGCTCGAGGAGTACCAACCCGACGTCATCCTCTCCATCGCCCGCGGTGGCCTGCTCATCGGCGGCGCCCTCGGCTACGCGATGGACATCAAGAACGTCTCGGTGATCAACGTCGAGTTCTACACCGGCGTCAACGAGCGCCTCGAGCAGCCCGTGATGCTCCCCCCGACCCCGAAGGCCGTCGACCTGACCGGTATGAAGGTCCTCATCGCCGACGACGTCGCCGACACCGGTGAGACGCTGCGCCTGGTCCAGGACTTCTGCGCGGCCACCGTCGCCGAGTCGCGCACCGCGGTCATCTACAAGAAGCCCCACTCGGTCATCGAGCCGGACTTCGTGTGGAAGGAGACCGACCAGTGGATCAACTTCCCCTGGTCGGTCCTGCCCCCGGTCACCTCGGACGTCGAGAAGCCGTAGCTCCTCAAGCGCCCGGCGTGATCCGGTCCTCGAGGTCCGCCGGGCCGATCTTGCCGGCCTGCGAGTCGGCGATGGTCTCGAGCGCCGTGCCCACGGAGTCCCAGGTGTTCCAGTTGAGCACGCCGCGCACCTCGTGGCCGTCGAGGTAGTAGACCACGGCGGCGGTGTGGGCGTCGTTCCAGAACTCCCGGGTCTGAAGCTGCGTGTCCAGCAGGCCGACGGCCTCGTAGCCGTCGTCGAAGAGGTCCGAGAAGAACATTGGGGTGTCCGTGTACTCGGTGTGCGTTCCGGCCATGTTCGCCCCGGCCGTCTTGCCGGTGCCGCCGGCGTTCACCACGTGCTCCACGCGGCGGCGCCCGAAGAGCCCGTCCGGGAAGGCGGCGATGTCGCCGGCCGCCCAGACGTCGACGGCGCTGGTCGCCATGGTCGCGTCCACGCGCACCCCGCCCGCGGCGGTCTCCAGGCCCGCGTCGGCCGCCAGCTCGACGGCGGGTTCCGCGCCCAGGGCGAGCACCACGACGTCGGCAATCACCGTGCGTCCGTCCTCGGCGAGGACGGTCGGGCGCTCGGGGTCGGCGACGTCAATCTTCTCCGCGCGGAAGCCGGACTCGAGGGTGATCCCCTTGCCGCCGTAGACCTCGGAGACGTGCGTGGCGATCGAGTCGGGCAGCATGTGGGCGAGCAGCTTATCGTCCGGGAAGCAGAGCGTGACCTCGGCGCCGACGGCGCACAGCCCCGCCGCGAGCTCGGAGCCGATGTAGCCGCCGCCGACGACGGCGACCTCGGTGCCCTCGCTGACCAGCGAGCGCAGGGCGACAAAGTCCTCGGTCTCGCGCAGCGTGAGCACGCGCGGGCTCTCCGGCTGTCCCGGCAGGCGCCGCGCCCGGGAGCCGGTGGCCAGCAGGAGCCGGCCGTAGGAGATCTCGCGCCCCTCGACGGTGACGGTGTGGCGCTGCGGGTCCAGCGCGGTTGCGCGCGCGTCATTGACGACGGTCGCGCCCGTGCGCTCGGTGCCCAGGTAGACGTCGGCGAGTTCCTTGTCGGGGTTCATCCAGAGCGTCTTCGAGAGCGCCGGGCGGCCCACCGGCGGGTGCTGCGAGCCGTTGACGACGAGCACCTCGGTTTCGGGGGCGGCGTCGAGGATGGCGCGGACGGCGGCGTCGGCTGCCTCGCCCCCGCCGACGATGACGTGCGGGTAGGAGTCCTTCAGCTGTGAGACATCGGTCATGGGACCGAGTGTAGGCGCACCTCAGCGCCGGCCGCGGCGGTGGCGGTGCACGGCGGTCAGCTGCACCAGGTCGAGCATGCCGAGGTCGACGAGCGCGCGGCGCAGCGCGAACTGGTAGCGCCACAGACGCCGGAAGACGGCGTCGAAGCCCTCGGCGGCGGCCTCGCGGTGGTGCGCGGCGAAGGTCTCCTCCTGCAGGCGCAGGGTCTCGCCGAGGTGCGAACCGAGGTGACGCTCGGCGAGGACGCGCAGCGCCGAGCCGCGATCGAAGCGTCGGTAGAGGTCGGTCAGCAGCGGGTAATCGAGCGCGGGCCACAGGTAGGCGCGCAGCGGGTCGAGCGCGCGGCGGGCCGTCGCCGTGGTCTTGTCGGTGGCCACCACGGTCTGCATGGCCAGGCGCCCGCCGGGGGCGAGCAGGTGGTCGACGGCGGTGAGGAAGGCCGGGCGGTCCCTGGCGGAGAGCTGCTCGTAGCGCTCGACGGAGACGACGGCGTCGTAGCGGCCGCGCCAGCCGACGGGCACGGCGGAGTCGATGAGCTCGGTGGCCACGGAGTCACGCACGCCGGCCAGGGTGAGCTGCTCGACGGTGGCCTCGAGGTGGGCGCGGTCGGCGGTGAGCGTGTCGACGGTCGCGCGGCGCTCGGCGGCGGCGACGGCGAGCGTCGAGCCGGTGCCCGGGTACTCCAGCAGATGGGTGCCGGGGTGGCAGTCCACGGCGTCGAGCAGGAGCTCGAGCGCGCCGCGCTGGGCGGGGCCGAGGTCCGGGCGGGCGACGTCGACGGGCGCGGAGTGCTCGGTGACGTCGACGAAGTGGCGGGCGGGCTCGTCGCCGTGCCCGGCGCCGCGCACGAAGGACTCCACGGCGGTGCGCACGGTCGTCGGCACCCCGGAGCTGAAGGCGCCCGCGGCGAAGGTGACCTGGTCGCCGGAGCTGAACTTGACCAGCTCGGCAGGCAGCTCGGCGCCCTGGTAGTCGCCGGGCTCGACGCGGGGGCGCGCGCCAACGGCCGGGCGGTAGCCGGCCGAGACCAGGGCGCGCAGGACGGACGAGAGGTCGTCGGCGCGCCACTCCCCCGCCATAAAGGACTCGGCCAGCCCCAGCCAGCCGGAGGCGCCCAGGCGGGCGAAGAGCTCCTCGTGCTCGACGACGAGGTCCGGGGAGCCGGCGGGGTCGAGGGAGAGGCCGGCCTTCGCGCAGGCGTCGGCGAAGCGCGCCTCCGCGCGGCGGGCCCGGATGCGGGCGGCGGTGCCGACGGGGACGCGGGCGACCCCGGGCCAGCGGCCGGGGTCGATGCTCTCGAGATGCTCGCTCGTCATGACGTGTCAGAGGTTACCCGGCGAGAGGCCCGCCACGCGTCCGGCGCGCGCGTGTGACCCCACCGGGGTGTCGCGGGAGTGAGGTGGGTCTATCATTACGCCGTGCATGAAAGCTGAACCAGAGGAGCATTGCCGCATGACTGAACAGCCGTACCGCCCGGCCGGCGGCCGCCACCACGTCGTCATCATCGGATCGGGCTTCGGCGGCCTGTTCGCCACCCGCGAGCTCGATGGGGCGAACGTGGACGTGACCTTGATCGACCGGAACAACCACCACCTGTTCCAGCCGCTGCTCTACCAGGTGGCCACGGGCATCCTGGCCTCCGGCGAGATCGCGCCGCAGACCCGCCAGATCCTGGCGAAGCAGGACAACGCCTCGGTGGTCGAGGGCGAGGTCGTCGACGTCGACACCGAGAAGCAGACCGTGACCACCGTGCTCGGCGACTACCGCCGCACCTACGAGTACGACTCCCTGATCGTCGCCGCCGGCGCCGGTCAGTCCTACTTCGGCAACGACCACTTCGCCGAGTTCGCCCCGGGTATGAAGACCATCGACGACGCCCTCGAGATCCGCGCCCGCGTGGCCGGTGCCTTCGAGCGCGCCGAGCAGACCGACGACCCGGCCGAGCGCGAACGCCTGCTGACCTTCGTCGTCGTCGGCGCGGGCCCGACCGGCGTGGAGCTGGCCGGCCAGCTCGCCGAGATGGCCCACCGCACCCTGGCGGGCGCCTACCGCAACTTCTCGCCGAACTCCGCGAAGATCGTGCTGCTCGACGGCGCGCCCCAGGTGCTGCCGCCCTTCGGCAAGCGCCTCGGCCGCAAGGCCCAGCGCCAGCTCGAGCGCCTCGGCGTCGAGGTCAAGCTCAACGCCATGGTCAACAACGTCGACGAGAACTCGGTGACCTACCACTCCGGCGACGCCGACCACACCATCGAGACCTACACCAAGATCTGGTCCGCCGGCGTGGCCGCCTCCCCGCTGGGCAAGCTCATCGCGGACCAGGCGGGCGCCGACGTCGACCGCGACGGTCGCGTGCAGGTCAACGACGACCTGACTGTGGGCGACCTGGACAACGTCTTCGTCGTCGGCGACATGATGGGCAAGGACCGCCTGCCGGGCGTGGCCCAGGTGGCCATGCAGGGCGGCGAGTACGCCGCCGAGCAGATCGCCGCCGAGGCCGCGGGCCGCGACAAGTCCGCCCGCGAGCCCTTCGAGTACTTCGACAAGGGCTCGATGGCCACCGTCTCCCGCTTCTCCGCCGTGGTGAAGATGGGCAACGTCGAGGTCGCCGGCTTCATCGGCTGGGTCCTGTGGCTGGCGGTGCACGTGATGTACCTCGTCGGCTTCCGCAACCGCTTCGTCGCGGCCTTCTCCTGGGGCCTCAACGCGATCTCGCGGCACCGCTGGAACCTGGCGACCACCTCGCAGCAGATGCACGGGCGCACCGCCCTGCGAAAGCTGACCGAGCTGTTCGACCCGAAGGACACGGACAGCCCCATCGAGGTGCGCGACTCCGCGCAGTACCCGAACCTCTGACCCGGAGGGACGTTGTGCGCTGCTAGGGTGGCGTCCAAGACAACGGGGTGCCCCGCCAGGGGCTGAGAACACACCCGTGGAACCTGCTCTAGCTCGCACTAGCGGAGGGATTGTCTCCTCGACGCGCGCGGGCCGGGGCCTTCGATTAGGAAGGACACCGCCCATGGCCAGCACACAGATCCCCACCGTCCTCGCGATCGCGGGGACGGACCCCACCGGGGGCGCGGGACTCCAGGCCGACATCAAGGCGATCAGCGAGACCGGGGCGTTCCCGCTGAGCGTGGTGACCTCGCTGGTCGCCCAGAACACCTGCGGCGTGCGCGAGGTGCACACCCCGCCGGTCGAGTTTCTCCTCGCCCAGCTCGACGCCGTCTTCGACGACGTGCGCGTCGACGCCGTCAAGATCGGCATGCTCGGCACCGCCGAGGTCACCGAGGCCGTGACGGACTACCTGGACGCCCACCCCGTCAAGACGCTGGTGCTCGACCCCGTCATGGTGGCCACCAGCGGCGACCGCCTGCTCGACTCCGCGGCCGAGGCCGCACTGCGCGAGCTGTGCCGCCGCGCCACCGTGATCACCCCCAACCTTCCCGAGCTGGCCGTCCTGGCCGGGGAGCCCGAGGCGCAGGACCTCGACGCCGCCGCCGCGCAGGGGGCGAGGTTGGCCGCCGAGCTGGGCTGCGCGGTCGTCGTCAAGGGCGGGCACCTCAGTGAGGAGCGCGCCGACAACGTCTGGGTCTCCCCCGACGGCGCCACCCACCCCGCGCCCACGGCGCGGGTGGCCACGCGCAACACGCACGGCACCGGCTGCTCGCTGTCCTCCGCGCTGGCCGGGCGCCTGGCCGCCGGCGACGAGCCCGCGGCCGCCCTGGCCTGGGCGACCGGCTGGCTGGCCGAGGCCATCGGCTACGCCGACGCACTCGGCATCGGCACCGGCAACGGGCCCGTCGACCACACGCACCGCTCGCGGCGCCTGGCCGCCGCGGCGTCGACCACGCCGTGGCCGGAGCCAGCCGCCGTCCCGGAGGTGCTCGAGACCCCGGAGGACCTCGACGCGCTGGCCGCAGAGGGACTCGAGGCGCGCATCGCCGCCGTCGGTCCCTGGACCGCCGCGCTGTGGCGGGCCGCCGCCGGGGTGGCCGAGGCCGCGACCACCGGCGAGTTCGTGCGCCGGCTCACGGGCGGCTCGCTGGCCGAGGCCCAATTCGACTTCTACCTGCACCAGGACAAGCTCTACCTGGACGACTACTCCGAGGCGCTGGCCGAGGTGGGCACGCGCACCCCCACGGGCGAGGACCGGCTGGCCTGGTTCCACGACGCCGCGGAGACCATCGAGACCGAGGCCGCGCTGCACCGCGCCTGGTTCCCCGAGGGCGGCGCCGACGCCGAGGACCCCTCCCCCGTCACGCTCGGCTACACCAGCTTCCTGCGCGCCACCGTGCGCTCCGAGGAGCCGTGCGTCGGCGCCGCCGCCGTGCTGCCCTGCTACTGGCTCTACTCGGAGATCGGGCTGCGCATGGCCGACCACATCCGCGCCGACCACCCCTACCGCGCCTGGCTGGAGACCTACTCCGACGAGGGCTTCATCACGCAGACGAAGGCCGCCATGGCCCGCGTCGAACGCGCCCTGGCCGCGGGCTCCCCGCGCGGGCGCGCGCGGGCCGTGCGCGCCTTCCTGAACTCCTGCCACTGGGAGCGGGAGTTCTTCGACCAGGCGTCCCGAGCCTGACCTGCGGCGACGCACGGCGGTGTGAGGTGGGAAAGTCACCGCAGGCAAAATGACGTGTCGCGCCTTAAGGTCCGACCATTGCGGTGTACACTGAGCTGTGGTAATCACCCGCACCGCCAGTGCGGCCGTGAGCCCGCGGGTCAGAGTCCCGCGGAAGAGACTGCATAGGCAATCTGATTGACACGCGCGGGAGCGTGAACACCCCGTCTGGCCACCGTCACACCCGGCCCACGCCCTCGCCCGGAAGGATGTGTGCCCACGTGACCACCACGACCGCCCCGGACGAGACGTCCTCCGCCTGGGCCGGCTTCACCGCCGGCGACTGGCAGGACGAGATCGACGTCCGGGACTTCATCCAGCGCAACTACACCCCCTACGACGGTGACGCCGGTTTCCTGGCCGGGCCCACCGACAAGACCCGCAGGGTGTGGGACCACCTCGAGGAGAAGTACCTCTCCGTCGAGCGTGAGCGCCGCGTCTACGACGTCGACACGAAGACCCCGGCGGACATCGACGCCTTCCCCGCCGGCTACATCTCCGAGGACGACGACGTGGTCGTCGGCCTGCAGACCGACGTCCCGCTCAAGCGCGCCATGATGCCCTTCGGCGGCTGGCGCATGGTGCAGACGGCGATCAAGGAGGCCGGCAAGGAGGTCGACCCGGACGTCCGGGAGATCTTCACCCGCTACCGCAAGACCCACAACGACGCGGTCTTCGACATCTACACCCCGCGCATCCGCGCCGCGCGCTCCTCGCACATCGTCACCGGTCTGCCGGACGCCTACGGCCGCGGCCGCATCATCGGCGACTACCGCCGCGTCGCGCTCTACGGCGTGGACCGGCTCATCGAGGAGAAGCAGCGCGCCAAGGACTCCGTGGCCGACAAGCCCTTCTCCGAGCACTGGGCGCGCTACCGCGAGGAGCACGCGGAGCAGATCAAGGCGCTCAAGAAGCTCAAGCACATGGCGGAGATGTACGGCTTCGACATCTCCGGGCCGGCGACCACGGCCCAGGAGGCCGTGCAGTGGACCTACTTCGCCTACCTCGGCGCCGTGAAGTCCCAGGACGGCGCGGCCATGTCGATCGGGCGCCTGTCCGCCTTCTTCGACATCTACTTCGAGCGTGACCTGGCCGCCGGCCGGATCACCGAGGAGGACGCCCAGGAGATCATCGACGCGCTGGTGATCAAGCTGCGCATCGTGCGCTTCCTGCGCACCGAGGACTACGACCAGATCTTCTCCGGCGACCCGTACTGGGCCACCTGGTCCGACGCCGGCTTCACCGAGGACGGCCGCAACCAGGTCACCAAGACCTCCTTCCGCCTGCTGCAGACCCTGCGCAACCTGGGCCCCGCCCCGGAGCCGAACATCACCGTCTTCTGGGACCCGGAGCTGCCGGAGGGCTACAAGGAGTTCTGCGCGGCGATCTCCATCGAGACCTCCGCGATCCAGTACGAGTCCGACAGGCAGATCCGCGAGCAGTGGGGCGACGACGCCGCCATCGCCTGCTGCGTCTCGCCTATGCGGGTGGGCAAGCAGATGCAGTTCTTCGGCGCCCGCGTCAACGCCGCCAAGGCGCTGCTCTACGCGATGAACGGCGGCCGCGACGAGGCCACCGGCAAGCAGGTCACCGAGGAGGGCCTCTTCTCCCCCATCACCACCGAGGGCCCGCTCGACTTCGACGAGGTCTGGCAGAAGTACGAGGAGATGCTCGACTGGGTGGTGGGCACCTACGTCGAGGCGCTCAACATCATCCACTACTGCCACGACCGTTACGCCTACGAGGCCGTCGAGATGGCGCTGCACGACTCCGACATCGTGCGCACGATGGGCTGCGGCATCGCCGGCCTGTCGATCGTCGCCGACTCGCTGTCCGCCATCAGGTACGCGAAGGTCACCCCGGTGCGTGACGAGACCGGCCTGATCGTCGACTACGTCACCGAGGGCGACTTCCCCGTCTACGGCAACGACGACGACCGCGCCGACGACATCGCCGCGACCGTGGTCTACACCGTCATGGAGAAGATCCGCCAGATCCCGCTCTACCGCGACGCGATCCCGACCCAGTCGGTGCTGACGATCACCTCGAACGTCGTCTACGGCAAGGCCACCGGCGCCTTCCCGTCCGGCCACGAGGCCGGCGCCCCGTTCGCGCCGGGCGCGAACCCGGAGAACGGCCTCGACAACCACGGCATGGTCGCCTCGATGCTGTCGGTGGGCAAGCTCAACTACGAGGACGCCCTCGACGGCATCTCGCTGACCAACACCATCACCCCCGCCGGCCTCGGCCGCAACCGCGAGGAGCAGGTCAACAACCTGGTCGGCGTGCTCGACGCGGGCTTCGTGATGAACCCCGAGCGGTGCGCGAACTGACTTCCCCGTCCCCTGATCCCCTCAACCACCCCGCATCCCTGAAGGAGCCAACCATGACCGCCCCCACCTTCGACGAGCGCCAGGCCGCGATGAAGGCCGCCCGCACCGAGGCCAACCAGGACGCCGGCCTCTACCACGCCAACATCAACGTCCTCGACGAGTCGACCCTGACCGACGCGATGGAGCACCCGGAGAACTACCCGAACCTGACGGTGCGTGTCTCCGGCTACGCCGTCAACTTCGTCAAGCTCACCGAGGAACAGCAGCGCGACGTCATCTCGCGCACCTTCCACCACTCCAGCTAGACAGCACCGCTGGCAGCAGCCCAGCTAGAAAGGCCTTCCCGTGGCCAACGACGGCATCTCCGGAGTCGTCTCCCTCGAACCCGAGGCGGGCGAGCGGGTCCGCGGCGCGGCCGCCGGGCTCGGCGTGGGCCTCGAACTGCCCGAGAGCGAGATGGACCGCGCCCAGCTCCTGGAGGCCCGGCGCACCGGCGAGGTCGCGCTGGTCCACTCCTGGGAGCTGGTCACGGCCGTCGATGGGCCGGGCACCCGCCTGACCGTCTTCCTCTCCGGCTGCCCGCTGCGCTGCCTGTACTGCCACAACCCGGACACGATGCAGATGCGCACGGGCACCCTGGAGTCGATCGACGACATGGTGCGCAAGGTGCTGCGTTACAAGGCGGTCTTCCGCGCCTCCGGCGGCGGGCTGACGATCTCGGGCGGCGAGCCGCTCTTCCAGATCGCCTTCACCCGCCGGCTGCTCGCCGAGGTGCACGCCGCCGGGGTGCACACCTGCGTGGACACCTCCGGTTTCCTCGGCGCGCGCCTGCGCGACGAGGACCTCGCCAACGTCGACCACGTGCTGCTCGACGTGAAGTCCGGCGACCCGGAGACCTACCGCAAGGTCACCGGCCGCGACCTGGCCCCCACCATCGCCTTCGGCGACCGGCTGGCGCGGCTGGGCACGACGGTCTGGGTGCGCTTCGTGCTCGTGCCGGGGCTGACCGACGACCCCGACAACGTCGCCGAGGCGGCCGACATCGTCGCCCGCTGGGACAACGTCGAGCGCGTCGAGGTCCTGCCCTTCCACAACATGGGCGCGGACAAGTGGCACGAGCTCGACCTGCACTACACCCTCGACGGCGTCAGCCCGCCGAGCGAGGAGTCGCTGGCGGCGACCCGGGAGATCTTCCGCTCCCGGGGCCTGACGGTCTTCTAGCGGCGCGCGAGTATCGCGACCAGGAACCCCGACATCGGGGTGTACGGGTCGAGCTGCCAGGACTCGTAGGCGTTCTGCAGCTCGAAGCCCGCGCGCGCGGCGGTGTCCAGGAAGTCCGGCGCCGCCCAGCCGCGGTTGAGCCCGAAGCCGACGAGGAAGCGCCCGCCGGGGCGCAGGGAACGGGCGATGTTGGCCAGCGCCGGCTCGCGGCCCTCCTCGGAGAGGAAGCCCATCACGTTGCCGGCGGAGACCGCCACGTCGAAGTTCCCCTCGGGGATCTCGTCGGTCTCGAGGTCGCCGACCTCGAAGCGCACGTCCGGGAAGTCCTTGCGCGCGTAGCCGATGAGCACCGGGTCGACGTCCGTGCCCACCACGTGGTGGCCGCGGGCGGCCAGGTAGCCGGCCACGCGCCCCGTGCCGCAGCCGGCGTCGAGGATGCGCGCGCCGCGGTCGGCCACGGCGTCGACCAGTCGCGCCTCCCCGTCGATGTCCCGGCCCTCGGCGACGAAGTTGCGCCAGCGGGCCGCGTAGTTCTCCGAGTGCATCGGGTTGGCCTCGGTGATCTGCTTCCAGGTAGCCATGGGCGCTAAGTTTAGTGCTGTCCTGTCCGCCCCGCCCAGGAGGTGCCCGTGCCCAGCGACCGCCGCCCCACCCGCCTGCCCCGGTTCACCACCCGGAGCCCCCGGCCGGCCGGCCCGCCGGTGCCCGCCCAGCGCGCCGTGTCCCACTGCCGCGTCTTCCGCGACGGAAAGCGGGTGGCCGGCGAGTTCACCCCGGCGAGGGCGCGCGCGGAGGTCTCCGAGCGCGGCGGCTTCGTCTGGCTGGCCCTCCAGGAGCCGGACGAGACGCAGATGCAGCAGGTCGCCTCCGAGTTCGGCATCGACGAGCTGATCGTCGAGGACGCCGTCGCCGCCCACCAGCGGCCGAAGGCGGAGCGCTACGACGACCAGCTCTTCCTCGTCGTGCGCCCGGTCGTCTACGCCCGCGCCGAGGACGTCGCCGACTCCCGCGACATCATCTCCACCGCCGAGATCCAGACGGTCATCGGCCGCGACTTCGTGCTCACCGTGCACCACGGCCCCGAGGTGCCGGGGCTCTCGCGCCGCCTCGACGGGGACCTCGAGCTCAACGACCCCTCGCCGCTGTCGCTGGTGTGGGCGCTGACCGACCACGTCGTCGAGCTCGACCGGCAGATCATGGACCGCCTCGAGGACGCCGTCGACCGCCTCGAGGAGGAGGTCTTCGCCCCGGTGCGCAACACCACTATCGAACCGGTCTACCAGTTCAAACGAGAGGTCCTCGAAGCCCGCCACGCGGTCACCCCCTTCACCTCGGCGCTCAAACTGCTCATCCAGAACAACCGCGACCTGATGGACAAGCAGCAGCGCTCCTACTTCCGCGACGTGCTCGACAACACCCAGATCGCCGCCGACTCCACGATGGCGCTCGACGAGCGGCTCTCCGCGCTCATCGACGCCGGCACGGCGAAGGTGAGCATGCAGCAGAACCAGGACATGCGCCGGCTCTCCGCGCTGGTCGGCATGGTCACGGTGCCGACCCTGATCGCGGGCATCTACGGCATGAACTTCGACGACATGCCGGAGCTGCACTGGACCTTCGGCTACCCGCTGGCCCTCGGCCTGATGGCCCTGTCGGTCGCGGTGATCTACTGGTACTGCAAGCGCTCCGGCTGGCTCTGAGAACTACCCGGCGACGTGCAGGCGCACGCCCGCGCCCTCGCACCAGGAGACGAGCTCGGGGTCGGCGGCCTCGGTGACGATGTCGTCGACCACACCGAGCGGGACCAGGAACGAGAAGTCCACCTGGCCGACCTTGCTCGAGTCGCAGGCGACGACGACGCGCCGCGCCGAGCCTATGACCTGCTTCTTCAGCTCGCCCTCGTTGACGTCGCTGACGGTGATGCCCTCGGCGGTGATCCCGGAGATCCCGACGAAGGCGACGTCCACGGTGAAGCGCTCGAGGTTCTCCAGCGCGATCGGCCCGACCACGGACTCGCCGACGCTGTGGTAGCGCCCGCCGAGCAGCGTGTGCCGGATCTGGCCGCGCGGGCCGAGGATCTGCACCACGGGCACGGAGTTGGTCACCACGTTGAGGTAGGTGTCCGGCAGCTCCTCGGCGACCATCGTCGTGGTGGTGCCGGCGTCGACGTAGACGGACTGGCCCTCGCCCACCAGCGCCGCGCAGGCCTTGGCGATGGCGCGCTTCGCCTCGACGTTGACGGTCCCACGGTCGCCGGGGCCGCGGTCGGGGCGCGGCTCGACGGCGATGGCGCCGCCGTGGGTGCGCTTGAGCACCTTGCGCTCCTCGAGGTAGCTGAGGTCCTTGCGCAGCGTCGGCTCCGAGACCCCCATGGGATCGACGAGGTCGACGATGCGCACGCTGCCGCGGCGGCGCACGAGCTCGGCGATGCGGCGGCGGCGTTCTTCGGCGAATTCGGGGCGGTTCTCGGTCACGGTCGCCGACACTACTCGATCACATTCGGAAGCCAGCGGCGCACGGTGTCGGCGGCCACGCCCGTGCCCTCGACGCGTGCGGGCACCCGTGCGGCGGCGCACAGCCGCTTGCCGACGTCGCGCCCCGTCAGGCGGCGGACGACGTCACCGTCGGCGGTGTCCAGCGCGTCCGTCGGCGCCCGGCCGGCGCGCACGGCCGCCCAGAGGGCGGCGAGCGCCCGGCGCGGGTCTCCTACGGGCGAGGTCCAGGGTCCCTCGGGCGCGGGCAGGCGGACGGTGAGCACGCGGACGCGCTCGGGCACCATCCCGGCCAGGCGCAGGGCCTCGCGGTCCCCGACCACGTCGACGCGCACGGCGGGCAGCACGCCGAAGGCGACCAGCTCGTCGCGCACCTCGAGCGCAGCCTCGGCGCAGGCCCGGGCTCGAGGATGACGCTGCGGCGCCCGGGCGGGCCGGCGGCTCCGTCGAGGACGAGGGCGGGCTCGCCGGTGCCCTCGATCCGGTAGTCGGCCAGGGCCGTGATCCTCTTCGTCGCCTGCATCGCGCTCCTCCGCATGCTTCCGTTTGTCGGTTTCACTTGGTTCCGATTCCGAGCGTAACCTTTCGGAAAAGCACCCGCAACAGAACGCGCGCATCCGAAAGTCCCGCGCGCCGGGCGCCGGGCCGATAGGGTGCGGGCATGAGCGACGTGACCGTCTACGGCGCCACCGGCTTCGTCGGCCGGCTGGTCGCCGCGTACCTGACCGAGAACCACCCCGACGTCTCCCTGACGCTGGCCGGCCGCGACCGGGCCCGCCTCGAGGCCGTCGCCGCCGAGCTGGGCGTCGAGGCGGAGATCGCCGTGGCCGACGCCTTCGACCGCGCCGCGCTCGACCGCATGGTGGCCGGAACCGGCGTGGTCATCAGCACGGTCGGGCCCTACCTGCGCTTCGGCGCCGACCTGGTGGCCGCCTGCGCGGCCGCCGGCCGCGACTATGTGGACCTGTGCGGCGAGTCCCCCTTCGTGCGCCGGATGATCGACGCCCACCACGTCGGGGCCGCCGCGAGCGGGGCGCGCGTCGTGCACTCCTGCGGCTTCGACTCGGTGCCCAGCGACCTGGGCATGCTCGCGAACCACCACGCGGCGGACGGCCCCTTCGAGGAGGCCGTCATGGTCGTCCACGACCTGCGCGGCGGGCTGTCGGGAGGCACCCTGGCCTCCATGCGCGGCGTCGTCAATGCCGCCCGCGACGACGCGCGGGTCGCACGCGTCGTCGGCGACGCCCACGGGCTGTGCCCGGACCCTGAGGCGGAGGCCGAGGTGCCGGGGCTTGACGACGACTCCCGCGTGGCCGACCTGGGTGCGAAGGGCGTGCCCGGGCTGGCGCGGGCGTGGGCGGGGCCGTTCTTCATGGCCTCCTACAACACCCGGGTGGTGCACCGCTCGAACGCGCTGCTGGGCCACGCCTACGGCGCCGCACTCGACTACCACGAGTACATCCTGACCGGGCGCGGGCGGCGCGGCCGCGTGCTCGCCGAGGCGCTGCGCGCGGTGACCGGGGCGGCCTTCGCGCTGGCGGCCAGCGAGAGCGCCGCTCCCCTGCTCGACCGGGTGCTGCCCGGCCCGGGCGAGGGCCCGGACGCCGGGGAGCGGGTGGCCGGCGGCTTCGCCGTGGTGCACTCGGGGCGCACGGCCTCGGGGGCGGTCTACCAGACCACGGTGGCCGCCGAGGGCGACCCGGGCTACGAGGTGACCGTCACGATGCTCGCCGAGGCGGCGCTGCACCTGCGGGAGAACCCCGGCGAGGGCGGTGTGCTCACCCCGGCGACGGGACTGGGGCTGGGCTACCTGGAGCGCCTGCGCGGGCGCGGCCTGCGCGCCTACACGCGGCGCTGCTGAGCGCGGCTGAGGTGGGCCCCGGGGGGGGGGAGACTAGTGCTGCACCATCGTGCGCAGCGTGCCGCGGGCGACGAGCCGGTCGCCCTCGGTGCAGGCGACGTCCCACAGCTGGGTGCGGGAGCCCTGCTGGACCGGGGTGACCTCGGCGCGGATCACGCCGTTCTTCACCGCGCTGATGAAATCGGTCGAGTTGTGCACGCCGACGACGAGCTTCCCGGTGAAGACGAAGGCCGCCGTGGAGCCGGCGGACTCGACGAGGCTGGCGTAGACGCCGCCGTGGACCAGGCCCACCGGCTGGCGGTGGGCGTCGGTGACCTCGAGGGCGGCGACCACGCGGTCCGGGCCGATGGCCTCATAGCGGATGCCCAGGGTCCGCTCGAGACCGTGGAGGTAGTCGTTGACCTCGCCGATCTCGGTCTCGGTGAGCGCCGTGTCGTGCGCCTTCTGGAAGAGCTCGATGATTCTCATGGGAAACCACTCAACCACACCCGCCGCGGAAAGGCGCGCACCACACCCCGCAACTCCTGGCAACCGCGCGACCGCCACGCAGGCGCGCCGGTATTGTCGGGGCCATGACCAACGCAGAAGAGACCTTCCCGCAGGCCGCCGAGGGCACCGCCCAAATCGGTGTCGTCGGCCTGGCAGTCATGGGCTCCAACCTCGCCCGCAACTTCGCCTACCACGGGCACACCGTCGCCGTGTTCAACCGCACCACGGCCAAGACCGAGAAGTTCATCGCCGAGCACGGTGACGAGGGCGAGTTCGTGCCGTCCGAGACGATCGAGAAGTTCGTCGCCTCGCTGGAGAAGCCGCGCCGCGCGATCATCATGGTCCAGGCAGGCAAGGCCACCGACGCGGTCATCGGCCAGCTGGCCGACGCCATGGAGGACGGCGACGTCATCATCGACGGCGGCAACGCCCTGTTCACCGACACCATCCGCCGCGAGCGCGAGATGGCCGCCCGCAACCGCCACTTCGTCGGCGCCGGCATCTCCGGCGGCGAGGAGGGCGCGCTCAACGGCCCGTCGATCATGCCGGGTGGGCCCAGGGAGTCCTGGGAGTCCCTCGGGCCGCTGCTCGAGTCCATCGCCGCGCGCGCCGAGGACGGCACCCCGTGCGTGACCCACGTCGGTCCCGACGGCGCCGGGCACTTCGTCAAGATGGTCCACAACGGCATCGAGTACGCCGACATGCAGGTCATCGGCGAGGCCTACCAGCTGCTGCGCTTCGGCGCGGGCCTGGAGCCGGCCGAGATCGCCGACATCTTCACCGAGTGGAACTCCGGCAAGCTCGGCTCCTACCTCATCGAGATCACCGCCGAGGTGCTCCGCCAGGTCGACGCCGAGACCGGCAAGCCGCTCGTCGACGTCATCCTCGACGCCGCCGGCCAGAAGGGCACCGGCCGCTGGACCGTCAAGGAGGCCCTGGACCTGGGCATCCCGACCACCGGCATCGGCGAGGCCGTCTTCGCCCGCGCCCTGTCCTCCTCGCTGGACCAGCGCGCCGCCGCCCAGGGCAACCTGCCCGCCGGCACCCTGAAGACCTTCGAGGACCTGGGCGTCGACCGCGACGAGTTCGTCGAGAAGGTCCGCAAGGCCCTCTACGCCTCCAAGCTGGTCGCCTACGCGCAGGGCTTCGACGAGATCAAGGCCGGCTCCGCCGAGTACGGCTGGGGCGTCAACCCCGGCGACATGGCCATGATCTGGCGCGCCGGCTGCATCATCCGCGCGGTCTTCCTCGAGCGCATCAAGGAGGCCTACGACAACAACCCGGAGCTGACCAGCCTGCTGCTCGACCCGTACTTCAACAGCGAGCTGACCGACCTGGTCGACGCCTGGCGCGACGTCGTCGTCTACGCCACCCGCCTGGGCCTGCCCGCCCCGGTGTTCACCTCCTCGCTGTCCTACTACGACTCGCTGCGCGCCGAGCGGCTGCCCGCGGCCGTCATCCAGGGCCAGCGCGACTTCTTCGGCGCCCACACCTACAAGCGCGTCGACAAGGAGGGCACCTTCCACACGCTGTGGTCCGGCGACCGCAGCGAGGTCGAGGCCTGAGCCGGCCTGAGCCTGCGAGCCCGAGGGACCGCCCTCGGGCCGCACCGCGGGGAGCGCTAGACTCTCCGCGGTGACCTCATTCTCCGATCTCGGCCTGCCCGCACCCGTGGTGCGGGAACTGGGCCGACAGGGCATCACCGAGCCCTTCCCCATCCAGTCCGCCGCGATCCCCGACGCACTCGCCGGGCGCGACGTGCTCGGCCGCGGCCCCACGGGCTCCGGCAAGACCTTCACCTTCGGTCTGCCGATGCTCGCCCGTCTCGGGGGCGCGCCCTCACGCCCCGGCCACCCCCGCGGCCTCATCCTCGCGCCGACGCGCGAGCTGGCCGCCCAGACCCACGAGCGCCTCACCGGCCCCGCCGCCGCGCTGGGCCTGCGCGTCCTCGAGGTCGTCGGCGGCGTGCCCGTCAAGCGACACATCACCGCGCTGGCCGCCCCCGTCGACCTGCTGGTGGCCACCCCGGGGCGCGCCCAGGACCTCATCGACCAGGGCGCGCTGCACCTCGACCACGTCGAGGTCACCGCCGTCGACGAGGCCGACCAGATGTCCGACATGGGCTTTCTACCCCAGGTCCGCCGCCTGCTCGACCGCACGCCGTCCGACGGGCAGCGCCTGCTCTTCTCGGCCACCCTCGACGGGCAGGTCGACTCGCTGGTGCGCGGCTACCTGACCGACCCGGTCACCCACTCCACCGCCCCGGCCGAGGCCGCCGTGGACACCATGGTCCACTACCGCCTGCTCGTCGAGGGCCCCCAGGAGCGCAACGCCGTGGCCGTGCGCATCGCCGCGCGCGCGGGCCGGACCATCATGTTCGCCCGTACCCGCCGCGGGGTGGACCGCCACGTCAAGCGTCTGCGCAAGGCCGGCGTCAACGCCGCCGGGCTGCACGGCGACAAGGCGCAGTCCACCCGCACCCGCGCGCTGGCCGGCTTCGCCGACGGCTCGGTGCCCGTCCTCGTGGCCACCGACATCGCCGCCCGCGGCATCGACGTCAAGGACGTCTCCCTGGTCGTCCACGTCGACCCGCCGGCCGAGCACAAGGCCTACCTGCACCGCGCCGGGCGCACCGCGCGCGCCGGCACCGGCGGCACGGTGGTCACCCTGGTCACCCCCGACCAGCGCGACGAGGTCGCCGGTCTGCTGCGCAAGGCCGGGGTGGCGGCCAGCGACGTGGCGGTCACCCCCGACTCCCCCGAGCTGGTTAGAATCACGGGTGCACGTCAACCGTCCGGCCCGGCCCTGCCCCCGTTCGGGCAGCAGCCGCCGGCCCGCGACACGCACGCCCGGGGCGCCCACGGCGCCCACGGCGGCGGCAAGGGGGGCGCCCGCCGCAACCACCGCGGGCGTCGAAACCCGCGCAACCAGCACGGCGGGCGCGGTCGGCGGGACGTCGGAAATCGAAGGAAGAGACAAGGTGGTTCCTAGGCCCTGACGGCCGCGCACCATGGACATACTGATCAGCATCCTCGCCCTGCTGGGCTTCGTCGCCCTGACCGCGAGCACCGGCCTGTTCGTCGCGATCGAGTTCGCGCTGACCGGGCTGGAGCGCTCGACGGTGGACAACCACGTCCGGCACACCGGTGACACGTCGGCCAAGGCCGTCAAACGGGACTTCGAGAACCTCTCGTTCGTCCTCTCCGGCGCCCAGCTCGGCATCACCGTGACCACCCTGGCCACGGGCTTCCTCGCGGAGCCGATCCTGGCGAAGTTCTTCACCCCGCTGCTCGAGCTGGTGGGGCTCTCGGAGAGCTCCTCGTCGGTCGTGGCGTTGATCCTCGCGCTGGTCGTCGCGACCGTGCTGTCCATGGTCTTCGGCGAGCTGGTGCCCAAGAACTGGGCGATCACCTCGCCGCTGCCGGTCGCCCGCTTCGTGGTGCACCCGGTCAACGCGTTCAACGTCGTGTTCAAGTGGTTCATCAACTGGCTCAACGTCTCGGCCAACTGGGTGGTCCGCCGCCTGGGCATCGAGCCGGCCGACGAGCTGGCCAGCGCCCGCTCCCCCGAGGAGCTCTCCGCCCTGGTGCGCCACTCCGTCGGCGAGGAGGGCCTCGACGAGACGATGGCGGAGGTGCTCGAGAACTCGCTGGAGTTCGGCGAGACCGCCGCCGACGAGCTGATGACCCCGCGCTCGACCGTCGACCTGCTGCGCGACGACGACACGGTGGCCGACCTGGTGGAGCTGGCCCGGACCTCCGGGCACTCGCGCTTCCCCGTCGTCGTCGGCGACCTGGACGAGACGATCGGCGTGGTGCACGTCAAGGACGCCTTCGACGTCCCGCGCGACAAGCGCGCGTCCACGCCCGTGGGCCCGCTCGCACGCAAGATCCCCACGGTGCCCGAGTCGCTCGACGGCGACGCGGTGCTCAAGGCCGTGCGCTCGGCGGGCTCGCAGATGGTGCTCGTCGCCGACGAGTACGGCGGCACCTCCGGCATCATCACCATCGAGGACGTCGTCGAGGAGATCCTCGGCGAGGTCTACGACGAGCACGACGACGCCGCCGCCGAGCGCGAGATCCAGCAGTTCGGCACCAGCTGGGAGGTCTCCGGGCTGGTACGCGCCGAGGACCTCGAGGAGGAGGTCGGCTACCCCGCCCCCGAGGACGGCCCCTACGAGACCCTCGGCGGGCTGATCATGGCCGCCATGGGCCGCATCCCCGCCGTCGGCGACGTGGTGGTGCTGCCCCCGGGCCCGCGCCACCTGCTCGACGAGATGCACCCGGACGCCGGCGGGCGCTGGCTCGCGCGCGTCTCCGCGATGGACGCCCGCCGCATCGACCGCGCCGTGCTCACGCCGGTCTCCGACGAGGAAGCGGAGGAGTACCTGTGAACATCGTCACCACCGTCGCCATGATCGCGGGCCTGCTTTTGGCCAACGCGTTCTTCGTCGCCAGCGAGTTCTGCCTGATCTCCTCGCGCCGCGACCGCATCGAGTCCCTGATCGCCCAGGGCAAGCCCGCGGCCAAGAAGGTCCTGCACGCCACCGAGCACCTCTCCATCATGCTGGCCGGCTCCCAGTTCGGCATCACGATCTGCTCGCTGGTGCTCGGCAAGGTCGCCGAGCCCGCCGTCGCCCACTTCATCGAAGAACCCTTTTTGGCGCTGGGCCTTCCCGAGGGCGTGCTGCACCCGATCTCCTTCGCCGTCGCCCTGGCCGTGATCACCTTCCTGCACATCCTCTTCGGCGAGATGGTGCCCAAGAACATCGCCATCGCCGGCCCGGAGCGCCTGGCCATATGGCTGGCCCCGGCGATCATCGGCTGGGTCAAGATCACCCGCCCGTTCATCGAGTTCCTCAACTGGCTGGCCCGCGTCACCCTGCACGCGGTGGGCATCGAGCAGAAGGACGAGCTCAACTCGACCGTCGACCAGGAGCAGCTGGCCACGATGCTCGCGGAGTCGCGCGCCGAGGGCTACCTCGACGCCGAGGAGCACGCGCGCCTGAACAAGGCGCTGCGCACGGAGAACCGCAGCCTCGGCGAGGTCGTCATCCCGCTGGAGAAGGTGCGCACCCTCGACTTCGGCGCCGACGGTCCCACCTTGGGCGAGCTCGAGGACCTGCTGGTCGAGACCGGCTTCTCCCGCTTCCCGGTCACCGGCCGCGACGGCTCCTTCCTCGGCTACGTCCACGTCAAGGACGTCCTGGACCGGCTGACCGACGGCGACCCCTCCGAGACCATCCCGCACGACCGCCTGCGCACCCTTATCACAGTCGACGCCGACCAGCCGCTCGACGAGGCGCTGCACACCCTGCACGTGCGCAACGCCCACATGGCCCAGGTGCGCAAGCTGGGGCGGCTGACCGGCGTGGTCACCCTCGAGGACCTCATCGAGGAGTACGTCGGCACCGTCTCCGACTGGACCCACGAGGAGGCCTGAGCCGTGCTCGTCCTCGACGAGTCGACCTGGCGCGAGCGCGCGGCGGCCCACGACGCGCGCGCCGAGGAGTTCACCCGCGACCACCTGGCGCGGCGCGCCCGCGGCGAGAAGCACCCGGTCTTCGACTTCCTCTTCGACTACTACCCCGTGCGCCCCTCCCACCTGCACCGGTGGCACCCGGGTGTCGGCGTCGCGTTGGCCGGGGACGCCCCGCAGCGCGGCTGGCGCGACTACACGGAGCTTGACGACGGCAGCGTGGCGGCCGACGTGGGCGGGTTCCTCGCCCGTCACGGGCGCGCACTCTCGCACATCCGGCGGCTGCTGGAGGCCACGGCGGCGCGACCGGCGCACTTCGACTGCTTCGGGCTGCACGAGTGGGCGATGGTCTACCGCACCGACCGGCCCCGCCACGACCTGCCGCTGCGCCTGGGAGCGCGGGGCACGAACGAGGTGGTCGAGTCGCACCAGCTGCGCTGCACCCACTTCGACGCCTTCCGCTTCTTCACCGAGCCGGCCCGACCGCTGAACATCACGCCGCTGACCCGGGCGGACCAGCCCGAGCGCGAGCAGTGCGGCTGCCTGCACGCGACGATGGACCTCTACAAGTGGGCCTGGAAGATGGGCCCGCTGGTGCCCGGCGAGCTGTGGCTGGACACGTTGGCCCTGGCGTGGAAGGCGCGCGTGCTGGACATGGAGGCCAGCCCGTACGACTGCCGCGGCCTCGGCTTCGGCGTGGTGGCCGTGGAGACCACCGAGGGCAAGGCCGAGTACGTCGCCCGCCAGCGGGAGCTGGCCGAGGCCGGCCGTGCGCTGCGCTCCCGGCTTGTCGCGGTCCTGGACGCGGCCGGGGCGCGATAGACTGGCCCACCACACGGGAAAGTTGACGGAAGGAAACCCAACAGTGGCAGGCCGGCACAGGACGGACACGGACTCCCCCAAGGTCGCGGGCTGGCTGATCGTCGCGGTGATCCTCGTCATCGCGCTGATCGCCGCGCTCGTCGCGTGGTTCGCGCTGCGCGACAGCGAACGCGACGCGCGCAGCGAGGCCGAGGGTGACTGCATCGAGGGCGAGCTGACGCTGCCGGTCGCCGAGGCCTTCCCCGGCGCCGCCGAGGAGCTGATGAACGCCTACCGCGACTCCGCGCCGGTGGTGCGCGACCACTGCATCGTGCCCGAGACGGCCCCGGTGGCCGACGCCGCGGTGTTCGTGGGCGTGGACTCGCCGGCCGCGGACGCCGCGCTCAAGGTCGCCGACCGCTCGCGCGGCACCGCCTCGCCGCAGCCGGCGGGCACGAAGGCCGTGGGCCTGGCCGCCCGCGAGGCCGCGGATCCCAAGGACACGGCCGCCGACCAGGTGGTCTACCCCGCCGGGGACCAGACCGACATCGCCGTCACCGCGGCGGCGAAGCTGGCCGGCGACAACGCCGCCGAGCTGCTCACGCGCGACCGCGGCGAGAAGCTCGCGGATGCCGACGGCTCCCGCCCGGTCGTCGCGACCGAGGCCACCGCGCCGGAGGGCACGACGTTCACGCCGATCGTGGGCGCAGAGCTGAGTCTTGCGGCCATCCCGCTCGACGCCGCCGGCGCCGAGGCGGACGAGGAGGTCACCCGCGCGGCGGCCGACTTCACCGAGTTCGCCGGTAAGCAGGAGGGTGCCGAAGCTGAGACCGAGCGCCCGGACGACGCGCTCTACGCGGCGGCGGGTAATGGCGCAGTTGCCGGCGGTGAACGGGCCTCGGAGTCGGCTGACGGCGCCGCGCACGACACGCTCTTCCTCGTGGACACCTCCGCGGCCATGGAGCCGCAGGCCGACCACCTGGGCGCGGCGGTGGGCAAGCCCGCCGCGGAGCTCGCCTCCGACGGGCACGCGGTGGCGCTGTGGAACTACTCCTCGCCGCTGAACCCCGGGGTGACCGTCCCCTACCGCACCAACCTGGGCTTCGGCGACGGCTCCCAGGTCGAGGGCGTGGTCGACGCGCTGGGCACCGGCGGCGTGCCGATGACGCGCACCTCCGTGCTCGCGGCACTGGGCAGCGTGCAGTCGCAGGCCGCGCAGACCGGAAAGCCCGTGGGCCTCGTCGTGGTCACCACGGGCACCGCGCCCGGCGACATGGACGACGAGTCCTTCCGCTCCGCGCTGAAGGACGCGCTGGGCGAGAACGTCGAACTCGCTGTCGTGCACGTCGGCGACGGCGAGACCGACAAGGTCCTGTCCGAGAACGCGAAAGCCACCGCCAAGGCTGACGGTGGCAGGGCTCTCGATGAGGCGGTCGCCCGCCTCGCGGGAGTGGAGAGCTAGGAGCTCTGGCGGGCGCGCCGGCGGGCGGCGAGCTCGTCGACGCCGATGACGGTGGCCTCGTCGTCGGCCACGCGCTCGGAGGGGAACGCCTGGATGGTGCCGCTGAGCTCGCGGACGATGCCGGGCACGGCGATGCCGAACACGCCCTGGCCGCCGCCGAGGAGGTCGACGACCTCGTCGGCCGAGCGGCACTCGTAGACGGTGGTGCCGTCGGAGACCAGGGTGATCTCGGCGATGTCGTCGACGCCGCGGTCGCGCAGGCTGGCCACGGCCAGGCGGATGTTCTGCAGCGATATCCCGGTGTCGAGCAGCCGCTTGACGATCTTGAGGACGAGGATGTCGCGGAAGGAGTACAGGCGCTGCGATCCGGAGCCGCGGGCCCCGCGGATCGACGGCTTGACCAGGTCGGTGCGTGCCCAGTAGTCCAGCTGGCGGTAGGTGATGCCGGCGACCTGGCAGGCGATCGGCACCCGGTAGCCGACCTCGTCGCTCGTTCCGACGTCGAACAGCGACTCCTGGACGGGGTGCTCGTTGGTGGTCACGTAATTACTCCCATGGCGTTCGATTGACGGCGCGTGTCCGTGCTCTTTCATTCAAGGCCAAGATTAGAGGGCCGTCAAGCGCGGACGTGGCGACACGCCCAAACCTTCAACCTTTACTTGAAGCTTAGACCGGAATGCCACGGTTGTCATCACGTTTAACAGCAGTAACAGCTTTAACCGCGTTTACGTGATGTGTGCCACATTGAGAGCGCCGGGGATGAAAGTTTTTCACTCCCCCGCGGTGAACCCCGGGACCGACCCGGCCGAGGCCGCTCAGTCGTCGGAGTCGCAGTCGTCGGCGGAGTCAGGGCCGGCGCCCGTGTCGGGGCCGGCCGCGCCGAACTCGGACTCGTCGACGCCGAGCTCGCGCATCATCTCGGCGAAGTCGGCGTCGGCCTGCGCGTCGCCGGAGGCGGAGTCGGGGCTGACCTCCTCGTCGCCGGCGGCCTCGGGGCCGAAGTCCGTGTGGAAGTACTCGCGGGCCTGCTCGGGCGGCAGGAAGAAGGCGTACTGGTCGAGCACCTCGGCCTCGGCGGTCAGCCGGGCGTCCACCAGCAGGGAGAGCACCAGGGCGTCGGAGGCGCGGGCGTCGAGACGCTCACCGCCGTTGAGCACGATCGTCGCCATGAACACGCCCTCGCTGGCGGCGTTGACCACGATGTCGGTGACCCCGGGGCCGGGCTCGGCCAGGGCGTCGGCGAGCAGCTCGTGGGTGCCGGGGCGGCGCGGCGAGTAGCCGGCCGCGCGGGCCTCGAGGGCAGCGGCGGCGACGGTGGAGATCCACACCGGCATGATCCGGTTGGTCTCCGGGTCGCGCAGCACGGCGCAGCAGAAGCCCTCGGGCCCCACGGAGAAGACGCCCTCGAAGGTGATGTCGCGCAGGTCGTCGGCCATGCCGCTCAGAGCTCTTCGCGCAGCGCGTTCTTGATCAGCGCCGCGTCGAGCGAGATCAGCAGGGCGCTGAGCTGCTGCGCGGTCTCCTCCGCGCGCTGGCGCGCACCGGCCGAGGAGCTGTTGGCCAGCGGGCCGGCGGCGCGCACGATCAGGTCGGCCTGGCGGCGGGCCTGGTTGCGCACGCTGCGCAGGTGGCGCACGTCGATGCCGAAGCCGTGCAGGGCGTCGGCGGTGGTGACCACGGAGACGTCGTCGGCGGTGAAGAAGCCGGCGGCGTCCGGGGTGATCAGGCCCGCGTCGATCAGCGCGGCGACGGTCTCCTCCGCGACGCCGGCCTGCTCGGCGACGTCCGAGTCGGTCAGCCGGGTGGCCACCGGGGCCCGGAAGCTCTCCGGGTCGACGATGGTGGCCGTCTCCCCCGCCGTCAGGATCGCGGTGACCTGACCGGAGTCCATGGCCTCCAACTGCTCGCGGATGACCTTCAGCGGCAGGTAGTTGTCGCGCTGGGTGACCAGGATGTAGCGCAGGCGCTGCACGTCCTCGGCGGTGAAGCGCCGGTAGCCCGAGGCGGTGCGCTGCGGGGTGACCAGGCCCTCAGACTCGAGGAACCGGATCTTGGAGACCGTCACGTCCGGGAACTCGGCGCGCAGCTTCTCCAGCACCACGCCGATCGACATCGTCTTCGACGAGCCGGTACCGGTGGTCTTCTTGCGCACTGCGGCGGACTTGGGTGCTGCACTCACTTCGTCGGTCACATCTCTAACTCGGGGGTTTCCAGGGGCCCGGACCGCCCACGGGGCGGCCCGGCGGGTGCGGCGCGCTCAAGCGCCGCGGCGCCGTCAGTTGTTCGGCGAGGCGAGGAAGACCAGACGGAACTTGCCGATCTGGATCTCGTCGCCGGTGGCGAGCACCTGGGAGTTGCGCGGCTCGCGGTTGACGTAGGTGCCGTTGAGGCTTCCCACGTCGACGACCTCGTAGCCGCCGTCCTCGGTGCGACGGAACTCCGCGTGGCGACGCGAGACGGTCACGTCGTCGAGGAAGATGTCCGACTCCGGGTGGCGGCCGGCGCTGGTGGTCTCCTGGTCGAGAAGGAACCGGGCGCCCGCGTTCGGGCCACGCTTGACCACGAGGAGCCCGGCGCCGGCGGGAAGGTTGTCCGCGCTCGTGGCGGAGGCGTCGGAACCGGCCGACGACTCCATCTCCTTGAGCAGGTCCGCACGGAAGACCGACGTGGTCTCCACCTGCGGGTCCAGGGACCCCGTGTTGCCGGAGTTCTCGCTCATGTCTCTCAAACCTCCACATCGACGAAGAAATACTGACTACATGATAGCGGTCTGTCGCACTCACCGGAGGCGGTGTGGGCCGCCCTGGGGGGCATTCCCCGCCGTCCGCCCAGCTCAGCGCGGCGCAATAAACCTGATCAGCGGAAGATGTTGCCGATCGAGCTGATCACCGAGCCGTGCGAGGACAACGGGTTATCAGAGACCATATACGTCCACGTCGCCGACGGCCGGACGAGGCCGCCGTCGGCCAGGTGCGCGCCCTCGGCGTCGATGGTGACCTCGCGGAAGGTCGCCACCGCCTCGTCGACAGCGCGCTGGGCCAGGTCCTTGAACTCACGCACCGCGATGCGGTGGTACTCGTCCAGGGGCGTCTCGCGGGCGATCGCGCGCAGGTGGATCGACTCGCGTACGTCGTCCATGAGCGCCAGGTGCTCGGCCCAGGCGTCGTCGAGGTGGTAGAGCATGATCTCCCGGGCGGCGGCCACCAGCGTCGCCTCGTCCAGCTCAGAGAGCTCCGCGGCGCGCTCGGGGGCGCGCTCGGAGAGCTCCCGCCAGGCCTGGTCGGTGTCGAGCAGGCGGTCGCGGCGGCCGTCGATGATCTCGCGCTGGTCGGTCAGCAGCTTGTTGTAGCGCCAGGTCTGCGCGTGGATCTCGAGCAGCTGGCCCTCCGTGACGCGCTGGCAGTGGTCCACGAACTCCTGGATGCGCTTCTCCTCGATCCGGCCGTCCGCGGCCGGGTGGGCCACGACCTTCTCGTCGGCGCCGCTCGCGGCGACCACGTCATCGTCGAGGGCGACGAAGAAGAGCGTCAGGCCCGGGTCGCCCTGGCGGCCGGCGCGGCCGCGCAGCTGGTTGTCCAGGCGGGCGGTCTTGTGCCGGGAGGTGCCCAAAACGGCCAGGCCGCCGCGGGCGACCACGGCGTCGTGGTCCGTCTCGTCGGCGCCGCCGAGGCGAATGTCCGTGCCACGGCCGGCCATCTGGGTGGAGACGGTCACCCGGCCCAGGTCGCCGGCCTCGGCGATGATGCCGGCCTCCTCGGCGTCGTTCTTGGCGTTGAGCACGTTGACGTCGACGCCGCGCTCGCGCAGCACCTCGGCGAGCTGCTCGGACTCGGCGACGTCGTGGGTGCCCACGAGCACCGGGCGGCCCTCCGCGTGCAGCAGGGCGATCTCCTCGACGATGGCGCGGTTCTTCTCCGCGGCCGTGGCATAGATGCGGTCGGCCTCGTCGAAGCGGGTCAGCTCCCGGTTGCGCGGGATGACCGAGACGCCCAGCCCGTAGAACTGGCGCAGCTGGTCGGTGGCCTCCACGGCGGTGCCGGTCATGCCGCAGACCATCGGGTAGCGGCCCATGAGCGCCTGGATGGTCATCGTGTCCAGGATCCGGCCGCCCTCGGTGACGTCGAGGCCCTCCTTGGCCTCCACGGCGGCCTGGATGCCGTCGGGCCAGCGCTGCAGGTCCGCCACGCGGCCGCGGGAGGCGTCGACGAGGCGGATCTTGCCGTCGCGCACGATGTAGTCGACGTCGCGGTGCAGCAGCGCCTCGGCGTGCAGGGCCAGGTTGACCTGCACCAAGGTGGTGCCCACGTGCTCGTCGTCGTAGAGCGAGTCGATGCCGAGGGCACGCTCGACGCGCCCGGCGCCTTCATCGGTGAGGAAGGCGGTGCGCCCGTCGGCGTCGACGGTGTAGTCGCGCTCGGCGCGCAGGCGGCGGACCACCTCGGTGATCCGGCCGGCCGGGGCGGTCCCCGGGGCCGCACCCGCGAGCACGAGCGGGACCAGGGCCTCGTCGACGAGCACGGAGTCGGCCTCGTCGACGAGGGCGACGTCGGGGGCGGCCTGGACCTCCTCGGCGCGGTCGGTGACCTGGCGGTCGCGCAGCAGGTCGAAGCCGATCTCGTTGACCGGGCCGTAGACGATGTCGCAGGCGTAGGCCGCGCGGCGCTCGGCGGGGGTGGAGTCCTCCCCCACCGAGCCGACGGTCAGCCCGAAGAACTCGACGAGCGGGCGCATCCACTCCGCGTCGCGGCCGGCCAGGTAGTCGTTGACGGTGATGACGTGCACGCGCTTGCCGGTCAGGGCGAAGCCGGTGGCGGCCATCGCACCGACGAGCGTCTTGCCCTCGCCGGTGGCCATCTGGATGACGTCGCCGGCGACCAGGCGCAGCACCGCCTGAGCCTGCACCGGGAACGGGCGCAGCCCCACGGTGCGCCCGGCGGCCACGCCGAGCGCGGCCAAAAACGTCGGCTCGTCGGCCACGACGGTCTCCCCGCCGCGCTCGCGCAACGAGTCGCGCGCGGCGGCGACCACCGCGGCGTCGTCAAGCGTCTCGATCTCCCGGGCGCGCTCCCCGGCCTTGCCGGCGGTCACCTGGCCGCGCTTGCGGTCGCGGCTGCCACTCGCGCCCATGGCGCGCCAGAACCAGTCGAATGCTGCCACCGTGGAACCTCCCGGTCGTGGACCCGTCTTCCCGCCCAGCCTAACCGCACCGCGGTTTCACCCCGCACTTCGCCTCGCCACCAGCCGTTTTCATTTGTGCGGGGTCGTGTTGTATTCTGGGGCAGTTGCGAACGCCGGGTGACCGGGTTCGCGGCGGCGGACTGTGGCGCAGTTTGGTAGCGCACTACACTGGGGGTGTAGGGGTCGCAGGTTCAAATCCTGTCAGTCCGACCAACCGGCGGGTCGGCGCGAGAGCGTCGGCCCGCTTTTCGCGTGCCGTGGGGCCGGTAGACTTCTGCCATGACCGACAACGAGCAGCAGAACGCACAGCACACCGTCGAACTCCCCGGGCCCGTCGTGGCCGCCGGGTGGCTTTCCGCCCATCTCGACGACGTGGTGGTCGTCGACGTGACCACCGTGCCCGGGGGCACCCCGACCGGCCGCAAGGTCTACGAGTCGGGCCACATCCCCGGCGCCGTGCACGCCGACCTGGCCGGCGCCTTCTCGCGCACCGACACCGACCTGCCGTTCATGGCGCTCGACAGCGCCGACTTCGCCGTGCAGGCCGGCACGCTGGGGATCGGCGACGGCGACACCGTCGTCGTCTACGACCAGGGCCCGACGTTGTGGGCCGCGCGCCTGTGGTGGAACCTGCGCCTCGAGGGCCACGACGCGGTGGCCGTCCTCGACGGCGGGCTGCCCGCCTGGAAGCAGACCGGCGGGCTGATCGCCGCCGGCTTCGAGAACCGCGCGCCCGCCGAGTTCACCGCGCGGCGTCGCCCGGAGCTGATCGCCTCGACCCCCGAGGTCGACGCGGCCGCCGACGACGACCGGGTGGTGCTCGTCGACGCGCTGAGCCCCCAGGAGTACGCCGGGACCGGGCACATCCCGGGCGCGGTGAACCTCCCGGCGATGAGCGGCTACCCGCGCGAGGAGGCCGAGGCCTGCGGCGCGCTGGATCCGGGGAAGCGCACGATCACCTACTGCCACGGCGGGATCACCGCCGCGATGGACGCGCTGCGCCTGGCGCAGCTGGGGCGTGACGACGTCGCGGTCTACGACGGCTCGCTGGCCGAGTGGCTGGCGGCCAGCCCGAAGAACTCGAGGACCGTGTAGGAGGCGAAGCCGGCCGGGGCGGGCGAGCCGGTGTCCGCGGGAGAGCCCGTCCAGGCGTGGCGGCCGCCCTCGACGCGGTAGAGCTCGGCCGGCACCGGGCACTCCGGGTGGTGGGACCACACGACGCCCGGGGCGGCCTCCTCCTCGCGCGGCCGGCCGCCGCAGCCGTTGATGCGCGCCCGCTCGGCGACGACCTCGGCCGGGGAGCGGTAGTGCGCGCCGTGGCGCTCTCCCCCGCCGTAGCCGATCGTCTCGTCGGCGGTGCCGTGGATGTCGAGCAGGCCGACGGGGCGCTCGGCGCAGTCGGTGAAGACGCCGTCGTAGTAGGCGCCCGAGACCACGGCCACGCGCCCGAAGACCTCCGGGGCGCGGCAGGCCAGAAGCGCCGTGAAGCCGCCGCCGTTGGAGAAGCCGGCGGCGTAGACGCGGTCCCGGTCGACCGGGTAGGTCGCCGCGAGCCGCGAGAGCAGCTGGCGCACGTAGGCGACGTCGGCGTCGGTGGCCCCGGCCGGCGAGTAGGGCGCGCCCTGCCAGGAGGGCCGGCCCTGCGAGGACGGCAGGCCCGTGCCGTAGACGACGATCGCGCCCGTGCCGTCGAAGCCGGTGTAGCGCCGGGCCGTCTCGGCGTCCTCGCCGAGGCCGTGGAAGACGAAGACGACCGGGAGGCCTTCCGCCGGCGCCGGGGTGTCCGGCACGTGGACCAGCGCGCTGCGGTCCCAGCCGGCGGCGGAAAGCTCCACGCGCTCGGTGGCGCCCGGGGCGGGACCGGTCAGCGGGACGGCGTCGTCGCGGATGAAGGCGTCCGGGTCACCGTGCGCGTAGTCGCGGGCGTGTTCGGGCGGCTGGCCCTGGTGCGTCGGTTGCGGTTGCCGCGCGTCGTCGTGGTCGCTTTCCGACGCCGCGCTCAGCACGCCCGTGAGCAGTGCACCCGTGGCCAGCCCGGCCAGCGCGACGCGCACCGCGAGCGTGCGGTCGATGCCGCGGATGACCCTCATGTCCGGCCCCGGCTCCAGGCGTCCCAGAGGCGCGCGTAGGCGCCGCCGGCGGCGACGAGCTCGGCGTGCGGGCCGGACTCGACGACGCGCCCATCGTCCATGACGAGCACGCGGTCGGCGCGGGCGGCCTGGTCGAGGCGGTGGGCGATGACCACCGCCGAGCGCCCGCGGGTGACCTCGGCGGCCGCGGCCTCGAGTGCCTCCGCACCGGCGGAGCCGGCCTCGGCGGTGGCCTCGTCCATGACGACGATCTCGGGGTCGAGCAGGAGCACGCGGGCCAGGGCCAGTTGCTGGGCGGCCACCGGGTCGAGCTGCTCGCCGCGGGCGCCGACCTCGGTGTCCAGGCCGTCGGGCAGGTCGCGGTACCAGCGCGCGCCGACGCGGGCCAGCACGTCCTCGAGGGCGCCGTCGGCGGCGTCGGGGCGGGCCAGGGTGAGGTCGTCGCGCAGGGTGCCGGAGAAGACGTGGACGTCCTGGCTGATCAGCGCCAGGCGGCGCACGCGCTCGGCATCGGAGAGGCCGGCGACGTCGACGCCGTCGATGAGCGCGCGGCCCGAGTCCGGCACGCGCAGGCCCGCCAGCAAGGCGGCCACGGTGGTCTTGCCGGCCCCGGAGGCGCCGACGACGGCGAGCGCCTCCCCCGCCGCGAGCTCCAGCGAGACGTCGCGCACAGCGGGCCCGTCGGTGCCCGGGTAGGTGAAGGTGACGTCCTCGAGGCGGGCGGTGCCGCCGCGCACGGGAGCGCAGGAGTCGGCGACGGGCTCGGGGGCCTCGACGACGACGCCGACGATGCGCGCCAGCGACGCGTAGGCCGACTGGACGGTGTCGAGCACGCGCATGAACATCAGCAGCGGGCCGCGCAGGCGCACCAGCATCAGCACCGCGGCGGTGACGGCCCCGACGCTGAGCACGTCCGTGCGCGCGAGGTGGAAGCCGACGGTCAGGGCGGTGGCCAGCAGCAGGAACTCACAGAAGGTCACCCAGGTCTGCAGGGTGAGCATGGTGGTGCGCGCGCTCAGGCCGGTCTCGACGACGCGGGCGCTGGCCTTCCCGATGCGCCCGTGGACGCGGTCCTCGGTGCCGTAGGCGCGCACGGTCTCGCGGCCGTGGATGGCCTCGAGCACGCGGCGGGCGCGCTCGGCCATGCTCGCGCGCTCCTCGGCGTAGCGGCGCGGGGCGCGGGCCAGGTAACGCTTCCCGGCGATCCAGTAGAACGGCAGCGCGACCAGGGGCACCAGCAGGAACTGCCAGTCCAGGCCGGCCAGAGCGACGACGGTCGCGGCGATCATGAACACCGAGCGCGAGAGGATGGGCACCGTCTCGCTGACGGCGGCGGAGAGCTCGGCGACGTCGTCGGTCGAGCGGCTGACCAGGTCGCCGGAGCCGGCGGCCTCGACCTCGTGGACGGGCAGGCCGAGCGCGGTGCCGACCATGCGCCCGCGCAGCGCGGCGATGACGCGCTCGACCTCGCGGGAGACCAGGAAGAACCCGCCGGCCTGCAGCACGGCGGCCACCACGGCGGCCACGGCGAGCCAGAGCGCGACGCGCACGAGCCCGCCGGCGCCGTCGCCGGCGGTGACGATGTCGACGACCACCCCGAGCAGCCGCGGGACCATGACGTTGGCCCCGGCGCCGGCGGCGAGCAGCAGCACGGCGATGAGCCCCCGTCGGCGCGCGCCGGGGAGGTCGCGCAGGCGGGCGACGACCTCGGCGCGCACCTGGGCCCAGGTGGCCAGCGGGAAGCGCGCGCCCGTGCTCTCCGGCGCTCTCACAGCTCGATCTCCTCGACCGTGCGGTCGGCCACGGCACGCCAGGCCGGCGAGTCGGTGACCACGACGGTGTGGCGGCCGGCCCGGGCGCGGGCGACGGCGGCGACGATGAGCTGTTCGGTCACCGAGTCCACGGCCGTGGTCGGGTCCTGCAGGATCAGCTGGTCCGCCCCCGTGGCCAGGGCGCGCGCGAGTGCGACACGCTGGCGCTGCCCGCCGGACAGGGCACGCCCGCCCTCGCCGACCTCGCGGTCGGCCCCGCCGGGGATGTCGGTCGCGCAGGCGGCCTCGAGTGCGGCGGCGGCACGCTCCGGGTCGGGGTGGACGTTCTCGCCGACGGTGCCCTCGAAGAGGCGGGCGTCGTGCGGGGCGACGACGACGTCGGCGGGCAGCGTCGCCAAGGTCTCGGCCGCGGGGGCGCTGCGCACGACGGTCAGCCCTTCCGGCAGGCGCACGGGGTCCGTGCGCCGCTCGCCGTGGGCGGGCGGGGCAGTGAGCACCTCGACGATGCGCTGGGCGGAGGCCTGCGCGGTGGCCCAGTGGGAGGCGAGGTTGCGCCCCAGCATGGTCATCGGGTGGATGATGAACTGGGTCAGGCCGATCAGGGTGATCAGCTCGCCGACACTCAGCCGGCCGGTGGCGCCGAGCCACCCGGCGGCCAGGGCCACGCCGATGACGTAGCAGGAGCCGACGACCTCGGTGCGCACGTTGAGCCCGGCCCGTGCCGCGTCGGCGGCGACGGTCGCCCGGTAGGCCTCGGCGGAGGCGCCGGCGTAGCGGCTGTCCACGACGTGCACCGCGCCCAGGCCCTTGAGCGTGCGCAGGCCTTCGACGACGTCGGCGGCCAGCCCCGCGGCCTCGGCCAGAGCGCGCTGGCGCTCACGCGAGCGACGCTTGAGCGGGCGGGCGGCGCGCAGCGAGACGGCGACGATCAGCGGGCCGCCGACGAGGATCGCCAGGCCCAGCGGCGGGGAGATCACCGCCATGGCCACGGCGACGTAGAGCACGGAGACGACCTCGGCGACCGGGAAGACGGTCATCATCACCACGTCGGCCACGCGCTGGGTGTCGGTGGAGGCCACCGAGAGCAGCGCACCGGGGGTTCGCCTGCGCCCGCCGACCCCGCGCGGGTCCATGATGCGGTCGGTGACGGCCATGCGCAGGTCGTGGCCGACGAGCATGCGCGAGTAGGTCAACAGCCAGCGGCCGACGTAGCCGGCGGCGGCGTTGAGGGCGAAGACGCCGGCGAGCACGCCCAGCCAGGTCACAAGCGCCCGGGTGGAGCCGGTGGCCACGGCGGCGTCGACGGCGCGGCCGAGGATGACGGGGGTCAGCCCGTTGCAGACGAAGACCACGGACATCAGGGCCGCGGACAGGAAGGACCAGGGCCGCTGCGAGATCGCGGTCTTGATCAGCCAGCGCCGGTCGGTCGGGGCCGGCAGCTTCGAGGGGCGCGGCCGCGGTCCCGGGATGGTCGGGACGGGGTTCACGGCGGCGGTCACGACCATTCATCGTAGACAACCTGGGCGGGCGGCGCGCTAGAGTGTCTCCCGCCATGACCCAGCCGCCCGCAGACCACTACCCCGCCTACCGCCCGCCGTCGACGGTCAACGCGCCACGCTTCCGCGACGCCGGCCACCGCGCGGCGTCGGCACGCGCCTTCCGTGCCGGGGCCCGCGCCTACGACGACGCCCGCCCCGGCTACCCGACCGAGGTCGCCGCGCTCCTCGACGGCTGCGCCCGCGTAGTCGATGTCGGAGCCGGCACCGGCAAGCTGACGGCCTCCCTGCTCGCGGAGGGCCGCGAGGTCTGGGCGATCGAGCCCGCCGCCGACATGGCGCGCACCCTGGCCGAGCTCGTCGACGTGCCCGTCTGGCGTGCCACGGCCGAGGCGACGGCGCTTGCCGACGCCGCGGTGGACGCCGTCGCGTGCGCGCAGACGTGGCACTGGGTCGACGTGGCGGCCGCCTGCACGGAGCTGGACCGGGTGGTACGCCCCGGCGGGCGGGTGGTGCTGGCGTGGAACACGCTGGACGTGACGGACCCGTGGGTGCTGCGCCTGGCGCGCATCATGCACTCCGGCGACGTGCTCGCCGAGGGCTTCACCCCCGAGGTGTGCTCGCCGTGGCGGATCACGCGGCGCTGGACGGGGCGCTGGCGCGACCGGCTGGACACCGACGGCGTGTTCGCGCTGACGGCCACGCGCTCCTACTGGCTGCGCAACGGCGAAAAGGTGCGCGCGCGGGTGCGCGGCAACCTGGAGTGGTACCTCTTCGAGCACACCGGGATGCACCCGGGGGACGCGGTGGAGCTGCCCTACCGCACGGACGCGTTCGTCCTCGAGCGGGCCTAGGAGCGGGCGCGGGACTGGCGCCAGGCGCGCCAGAAGACGACGGCCAGCAGCGCCAGGGTGACCCAGAGCAGGTAGCGGTTGACCACCTGGACGACGTCGAGGACCTCGTCGCCGAAGGTCCACCCGAGCCACATCATGATGCCGTTGACCAGGACGACGCTCGCGGCGTTGAGGGCGAGCATGGCCGTCAGCGAGACGCCGAGGAGGCCGAGCACGGCGTTGACGACGTTGTTGGGCACCGGCCCGGGCGCGTAGCCGAGCGGCACGAGCCCGCAGGTGACCAGGGTGGCCTTGCGCGAGCGCGAACCGAGGGCCCGCAGGATGAGCTTGCGCATGCGCGGCATGTACTGCACGGACATCTCGATGAAGTCCATGCCCCAGCGCCGGCCCATGCACCAGTAGAGCGGCATGAACTTCACCGCGCCGAAGACGGTGCACAGCAGGTAGACCCACCACACGCCGTTGCCCACCGAGGCGTTGGCCCCGGAGACCACGGCCGAGGTGTAGCCGCCGACGAGCAGCGTGTAGGCCAGCGGGTGCGAGAGCAGGTAGGCGCGCAGCGGGATCATGGCGAACCCGTAGATGACGACGGCGAAGAGCCCGACGAAGAGCCAGATGTCGACCTTGTCGGGCTTCTCGAGGAACCGTGGCAGTTCGGGTTGCTCAGTCACGGCGACTCACTCTACCGCCCCGCGGACACTCACCGGCGTTGGCGGCGCTCGCGCACGCGCACGGCCACGCGCACCGGGGTGCCGTGGAAGCCGAACTGCTCGCGGAACTTGCGCTCCAGGTAGCGCCGGTAGCCGGCGTCGAGGAAGCCGGTGGTGAACAGCACGACCGTCGGCGGGCGGGTGCCGGCCTGCGTGGCGAAGAGCACGCGCGGCAGGCGGTTGTTCTTCATCGGCGGCGGGTTCTGCGCAATGGTCTCGCGCAGCCAGTTGTTCAGCCGGCCGGTGGAGACGCGCTGGTCCCAGCTCTCCAGGGCCTCGAGCATGGCGGGCTCGAGCTTCTGCAGGGCGCGCCCGGTCTTGGCGGAGATGTTGACCCGGGTCACCCACGGCAGGTGGGCGAGCTGCAGGTCGATCTCGCGCTCGAGCGCGGTGCGGCGGTCCTCGTCGACGAGGTCCCACTTGTTGAAGGCGAGCACCAGCGCCTTGCCGGCGTCGACGACGGCGCTCAGGATGCGCTGGTCCTGCTCGGTGACCGGCTCGGAGGCGTCGATGAGCATGACGCAGACCTCGGCGGCCTCGATCGCGTTCTGGGTGCGCAGGGAGGCATAGTACTCGTGGCCGCGGGCCTGCTTGACCTTGCGGCGCAGGCCGGCGGTGTCGACGAAGCGCCACAGCTTCTTGTCCAGCTGCACCAGGGAGTCGACCGGGTCGACGGTGGTGCCGGCGACGTTGTCGACGACGCTGCGCTCCTCGCTGGCCATCTTGTTGAGCATCGAGGACTTGCCCACGTTCGGCCGACCGACCAGGGCCACGCGGCGCGGGCCGGAGACCACGGAGGTCTCGCGCGGGTGCTCCGGGAAGGCCTTGAGCACCTCGTCGAGGACGTCGGCGCCGCCGCGGCCGTGCAGGGCCGAGACGGGCCACGGGTCGCCGAGGCCGAGCGCGTAGAGCTCGGCGACGTCGCCGAGCTGCATCGGCGAGTCGACCTTGTTGGCCACGAGGATGACGGGCACCTTCGACCGCTGCAGCTTACGTGCCATGACCTCGTCGGTCTCGGTGATGCCGACCTTGGCGTCGACCACGACGACGATGACGTCGGCGGTGGCCATCGCGCTCTCGGCCTGGCGGGCGATGGCGGCGTGGATGCCCTTGACGTTGGGGTCCCAGCCACCGGTGTCCTGCACCCAGAAGCGGCGCCCGGTCCACTCGGCCAGGTACTTCACGCGGTCGCGGGTGACGCCGGGGGTGTCCTCGACGACGGCCTCACGCCGGCCGAGGAAGCGGTTGACCAGGGAGGACTTGCCCACGTTCGGCCGGCCCACCACCGCGACGGTGCACAGGGCCTCCTCCTCGTGGTGCTGGACGCCGAAGGCGTCCTCGACGTCCTCCCAGTCGGTGCCGGCGAGCTGCTCGGCGTCGGCGGCGGAGAGGTCGAAGTCGTCGGCGCCGTAGGCGGCGACGTCGTCGAAGCCCGCCTGGATGAACTCGGTCTCGGCGGCGTCGGCCTGCGCGGCGTCGTCAATCCCGTCGCCCGCGGAGGCGGCGACGATCTCGGTGAGCCGGTCGAGCACCTCGTCGGGGGTCAGCTCGGAGGTGTCGACGGTCACGGCGTCGTCGGCCGGGCGCAGCGGCGAGGTCTTTCGCGAGGAGTCTGCGGCGTCGCGGCGCTGGACGTCGGCGAGCACGGCGTCGAAGTCGACCTCGCGGCCGGCGGCGACGTCCTGGTCGTACCGGCGCTTGGCGCGCACCTCGGGCGCGGCGGTCAGGTACACCTTCGCCGGGGCGTCGGCGAGCACGACGGTGCCGATGTCGCGGCCCTCGACGATGGCTCGGTGGGCGCGCTCGGCGAGCTCGCGCTGGAGGGCGACGAGGTTCTCACGCACCTCCGGGATCGCGGAGACCGCGGAGACGTGCGCGGTGACCTCGGGGCCGCGGATCTCACCGGAGACGTCCTCGCCGGCCAGCCACACGGCGGTCGACTGGGGGTCGTCGCTGACGTCGAGGCGCAGCCGCGCGGTCTCGGCGATGACGGCCTCGGTGTCGGCCGGGTCGATGCCCGCGCGCAGCACGGCGAGCGTGGCGACGCGGTACATCGCACCGGTGTCGACGTACTTGGCGTCGAGGCGCTCGGCCAGCGCCCGGCAGGTGGTCGACTTACCGGTTCCGGAGGGGCCGTCGACGGCGAGGATCAGGCCGTCGTCGGGCATGTTGGAGTAGCGCTCGGTCACAGTCCCACCGCCTTGTAGAGGCTCGTCAGTTCGGCGCGGTTGAGCGCGCGCAGGATGCCGGGGCGCTGCTCGCCGAGCGCCACGGTGTGGATCTTGGTGCGGACGAGGCGCTGGACCGGGTAGCCCAGGGCCTTGAGCAGGCGGCGCACGACGTGCTTGCGGCCCTCGTGCAGCTCGACGCGGACCAGCGACTCGCCGTTGTAGGTGTCGATGATCTGCGCGGAGTCGGCCTTGACGGGGCCGTCGTCGAGCTCGACGCCCTCGCACAGGGCGCGCACGAGCTCGCGGTCGGCCTCGCCGAGCACCGTGGCCACGTAGGTCTTGGAGACCTCGTAGCGCGGGTGGGTCAGGCGGTTGGCCAGCTCGCCGTCGTTGGTCAGCATGATCAGGCCCTCGGTGTCGGCGTCGAGGCGGCCGACGTGAAAGAGGCGCTGGCCGGCGGCGGTCTGCTCGGCGACGAAGTCGCCCACGCAGGGCCGGCCCATGTCGTCGGACATGGTGGAGTGGACGCCGCGCGGCTTGTTGAGCACGAAGTAGCGCAGCGACTGGTCGGTCTGCACGCGCACCCCGTCGACGCGGATGACGTCGGTCTCGGGGTTGACGCGCACGCCCTGGCGGGTCACGGTCTCGCCGTTGACCTCGACGCGGCCGGCGTCGATGAGCTGCTCGGAGTGGCGGCGCGAGGCGACGCCGGCGCGGGCGAGCACCTTCTGCAGGCGCTCGCCCTCGGAGCGCGACCCGGAGGCCTCGGCCAGCGCGGCGCGCAGCTCCTCGTCGCTGAGGTGCTGGTGGCGCGCGGGCCGGGCGTTGGATACCTGCGGAGTGCCGTCTCGGCTTGCGGGGGGTGTCACGGGTTGAACATCCTTATTCAATACGGAATTCTGACGGGCCCGATCGTACCCCGCGCAGGCCCCGGAAACCCCATCCGCGCGCCGGAGGTTCAGTCGCCGCGGGAGGCGGCGTCGAAGGCCTCGAGCTCGTCGATGTCGTCGATGTCCGGCAGCAGCGGGGCCAGGTCCGGCAGCGCCTCGAGCGAGTCGACGCCGAGCAGCTCGAGGAAGAGCTCGGTGGTCGCGTAGCGGTGCGCCCCGGTGGCCGGGTCGGCCTCGACCTCGCGGATCAGCCCGCGCAGGGCCAGGGTGCGCATGACGCCGTCGACGTTGACGCCGCGTACGGCCGCGACCTGGCGGCGGGTGACCGGCTGACGGTAGGCGACCACGGCGAGGGTTTCCAGGGCGGCGCGCGAGAGCCGGGTCTGCGAGCCGTCGAGCAGGAAGGCCTCGACGGCCGGGGCGTTGTCGCGGCGGCTGACCAGGCGGTGGCCCTCGGACGTGCTCGTCAGCTCGAAGCCCATGCCGCGGGAGGCGTACTCGGCGCGCATCTCCTCCAGGGCGGCGGTGACGTCGTTCTCCTCGGCGGCCAGGGCGGAGGCGAGCGCGGCGGTGGTCACCGGCTGGTCGACGACGAGCAGCACCGACTCGACGCGCGAGCGCAGCTGGCCGACGGGCTCAGGCGCGACCATCGAGGTCCTCTGCCCCGTCGCCGGTGACCGCCGGGAACTCGGCCGGGTCGTTGTCCACGTGGCCCCACTCGGTCCAGGAGCCCTCGTAGACCTCGACGTCGCCGTAGCCGGCCAGCGTGGCGGCCAGCGCGCCGACGCAGGCGGTCACCCCCGAGCCGCAGACGAAGGTCGCCGCCCCGGCCGGGCCGAGGACGGTCTCGAGGAGGTCGCGCATCTCGTCGACGTCGCGGTAGCGCCCGTCGGCGGTGCGGAACCGCGTGTAGGGCAGGTTGACCGCACCCGGCATGTGGCCGGAGCGGACGTTCTCGCGCGGCTCGGGCTCGGTGCCGCAGAAGCGGGTCGCAGAACGCACGTCGACGACGTGGCGGTGGCCCAGGGCGAGCGCCTCGCGCACACCGTCGGCGTCGGTGAGCAGCTCCCAGGAGGGCGCGGCGGTGATCTGCCCCGGCGTCGCCTCCTCGGCCGACTTCGGTTCGGCGAGCGGGCGGTCGGCGGCGCGCCACGCGGCGAGCCCGCCGTCGAGGACGGCGACGTTGCGCAGGCCGGCCACGCGGGCGAGCCACCACACACGCGGGGCGAGCGGGGTCTCGGAGTCGTCGTAGACCACCACCGGGGTCTTGTCGCTGATCCCGTAGGCCTCGAAGACGCGCGCGGGGTCGACCGGCACCGTGTTCGGCAGCGGGTGGGTGGGGTCCGAGAAGTCCCCGTCGAGGGCCGCCACGAAAGATCCGGGGATCGCCTCGGTGGGGCGCGCCCCGCCCGCCGTGGCGAAGAGCAGCACCGCGCGGCGGCGCACCGAGGACAACTGGTCGACGTCGATGATGGCAGCCATGGGCCGGATTATACGGCCGCCCGTCCACCCCCGGATTGAGGCCTTTCGTCGCCTTTCCGGCCGACGCCCGGGTCTCCGTTTCCCTGACGGACACACCGCGACTAGAGTTCAATACCATGAATTCTGTTCGCCAGGTCCACGAAATTACCGGCCCTTACACGCCGGACCACAACCGCATGCTGGTCCTGCTCGGCCCCGCCTTCGTCGCCGCCGTCGCCTACGTCGACCCCGGCAACGTGGCCGCCAACATCACGGCCGGCGCCAAGTACGGCTTCCTGCTGGTGTGGGTGCTCGTGCTGGCCAACGCCATGGCCGTGTTCATCCAGTACCAGTCCGCCAAGCTCGGCCTGGTCACCGGCCACAGCCTGCCCGAGGTGCTCGGCACGCGGTTGAAGAAGCCCGCCCGCCTCTCCTTCTGGATCCAGGCCGAGCTGGTCGCCGCCGCGACCGACCTCGCCGAGGTCGTCGGCGGCGCCATCGCCCTGCAGCTGCTCTTCGACCTGCCGCTGCTGGCCGGCGCCGTGATCACCGGCGTCGTCTCCATCGTGCTCCTCGCCTTCCAGGCCCGCGGCCTCCAGCACGTCTTCGAGCGCGTGATCATCGGCCTGCTGCTGGTCATCTCGATCGGCTTCCTCACCGGCCTCGTCGTCGACCCGCCCGTGCCCGCCGAGGTCGCCGAGGGACTCATCCCCCGCTTCGACGGCGCCGAGACCGTCCTGCTGGCGGCCTCGATGCTCGGTGCGACCGTCATGCCGCACGCGATCTACCTGCACTCCTCGCTGGTCAAACACCGCTTCGGCCACGCCGACGACGAGCGCCTGCCGCGACTGCTGCGCGCCAGCAAGTTCGACGTGACCTGGGCGCTGGTCATCGCCGGCCTGGTCAACATCGGCCTGCTCGTCCTCGCCGCCAACTCGCTCTACGGCGTGGAAGGCACCGACACCATCGAGGGCGCCCACGCCGCTGTCGTCGCCAATCTCGGTGACGCCGTGGGCGTCGTCTTCGGCCTCGGCCTGCTGGCCTCCGGCCTGGCCTCGACCTCGGTGGGCTCCTACGCCGGCTCCGAGATCATGGACGGCCTGCTGCACGTGCGCGTGCCGCTGCTCACCCGCCGTGTGGTCACGCTGATCCCGGCGCTGATCATCGTCGGCGTCGGCATCGAGCCCACGCTCGCGCTGGTGTGGAGCCAGGCACTGCTCTCGGTCGGCATCCCCTTCGCCATCGTCCCGCTCTTCCTGGCCACCGGCAGCAGGAAGGTCATGGGCAAGTACGCCGACGGCACCGCAGTCAAGGTCCTGGCCTTCATCATCGCGGCGCTGGTGATCGTACTGAACATCGCGCTGCTCGTCCTGACCGCGATGGGCATCGGCTGACGCCCGCGGGGCCGGCGCCGCAGAGCGCCGGCTGATTCAGTCCCAGTTGGCGGCGGCGACGACCGCCGGATCCACTTCGAGGCCCGTCCAGGCCACGGCCAGCTCACCGAGCGGCTCCGGCTGGCGGGCCTCGACCGCGTGCGCCTTGTAGAGCTCAAGCAGTGCCAGGAAAGTGCCCACGGCCTGGATGGTCGAGGTGCACGAGCGGGTCAGCCGCTCGAAGGTCAGCCACTGCTCCACCCCGGCGAGGTGCAGCGCCTCGAGCACGCGCCCGGCCTCGTGCGGCACGGAGACCTCCGCGTGGTGCAGGTGGTCCACGCCGACCTCCTCGGGCGGGCGCGGCCGGAAGACGCCGGCGGCCAGCTCGGCGAAGGACTGCGCGTCGTGGCCCAGCTCCACCGGGGGCAGCAGGTGGCGGAAGCGCTCCTCGAGCCCACCGGTGCGCGCGTAGCGGCGCCGGGCGCCCCGCTGCCATTCTGCGAAGAGCGCGGCGACCTTCTTGTACGCTCGGTACTGCACCAGGCGGGCGAAGAGCAGGTCGCGCGAGCTCAGCAGCTCCAGGTCGGCCTCGTCGTCGACGTCGCCGCGCGGGATGAGGCGCGCGGCCTTGAGGTCGAGCAGCGTGGCGGCGACCAGCAGGAAGCCGGTCGTCTCCTCGAGCTCGGCGCGCTCGCCGAGCTGGCGGGTGTAGGCGATGAACTCGTCGGTGACCTCGGCCAGCGCGACCTCGGTGACGTCCAGCTTGCGCACCTGGATCAGGTGCAGCAGCAGGTCGAAGGGGCCGGTGAAGTTGTGCAGCGCGACGGTGAAGCCGGTGATCTCCGGCTGGACGGACCCGTCCGGCAGTCGCTTCTCCGCGGGCGACGCGGCGGTGGCGCCGGAGTCCGCGCCCGCGCCGGCGTGCCGGCTCACGGCAGCTCGGCGCAGCGCTCCACGACCTCCTTGGCGAGGTTGCGGTACTGCTCCGCGCCCTGGGACTTCGGCGCCCAGGAGGTGATCGGCTCGCCGGCCACGGAGGTCTCCGGGAAGCGCACGGTGCGCGTGATCACGGAGTCGAAGACCTTGTCGCCGAAGACCTCGACCACCCGCGACATCACCTCGCGCGAGTGGGTGGTGCGCCGGTCGAACATGGTCACCAGGATGCCCAGGATGTCCAGGTCGAAGTTGAGGCGGTCGCGGACCTTCTCGACGGTGTCGGTCAGCAGCGCCAGGCCGCGCAGCGAGAAGTACTCGCACTCCATCGGGATGATCACCCCGTGGGAACAGGCCAGGGCGTTGACCGTGAGCAGGCCGAGCGAGGGCTGGCAGTCGAGGATGATGAAGTCGTAGTCGCGGACCACCGGGCGCAGGGCACGCGCCAGGGTCTGCTCGCGGCCGACCTCGTTGACCAGCTGGATCTCGGCGGCCGAGAGGTCGATGTTGGCGGGCACCAGGTCCAGGCCGGGCACGCGGGTGTGCATGAGCGCGGAGTGGATCGAGGCCTCGTTGTCGACGAGCAGGTCGTAGACGGAGGTGTCCAGGTCCGCCAGGGAGACCCCGAGGCCGGCGGAGAGGGCGCCCTGCGGGTCGAGGTCGACGAGCAGCACCTTGCGGCCGAGGTCGGCCAGGCAGGCACCGAGGTTGATCGTCGAGGTGGTCTTGCCCACCCCGCCCTTCTGGTTGCACATCGCGAGGATGCGCGCGGGCCCGTGGCGGTCGACGGGGCCCGGCTCAGGCAGCTCGCGCACCGGACGGCCGGTCAGGCCGACCTCGACGTCCGCGGAGTCGAACAGTCCTCCGTCTCCCATGGTCAAACCCTCTCCCTTGACTTTTGGCTACCCGCCTTCCGGTCGGATGACACGCGTGTCATTCTACCCGGCGCCCCCGGCACCGCGCTGGCGGGCACGCGGACTTCGTCCACTCAGGCGCCGTGCTCAAGCGCTCAGGCGCGCGGATGCGCCAGCCGCCAGACCTCGCGCAGCCCGTCGGCGGTGACGTGCGTGTAGATCTGCGTCGTGGTCACGGAGGAGTGCCCGAGCAACTCCTGGACCACGCGCACGTCCGCCCCGCCGGAGAGCAGGTGGGTGGCGAAGCTGTGCCGCAGCGTGTGCGGCGAGATGTCGCGCTCGATGCCGGCGCGCGCGGCCCGTTTCTTCAGCACGCCCCACGCGCTCTGCCGGGAGAACGCCCCGCCTCGCTGGTTGAGCAGCAGCCGGTGGCTGCGCCCGCGGGCGAGCACCGGGCGGGCGCGCACCAGGTAGGCCTCGACGGCCGCGCGCGCCGAGCGCCCCACGGGCACCAGCCGCTGCTTGCCACCCTTGCCGAGGATGCGCAGGAAGGCGGTGTCCTCCCCCGCCTCCTCGGCCTCGGCCAGCGGCCCGGTGACGTCGTCGACGTCGAGGCCGACGACCTCAGAGACGCGCGCACCGGTGGCGTAGAGCAGCTCGAGCAGCGCGCGGTCGCGCAGGTCCACCGGGGTGGCCGTCTCCCCGTCGGGGGCGGCCTCGATCAGCCGGGTGACCTCCTCGACGCTCAGCGTGTCCGGCAGGTGGCGCCCGGTCGTCGGCGGCGAGACCTCGGCGGCGACGTCGACGTCGAGCTCGCCCTCGGTCAGCCCGAACTTGTGCAGCCCGCGCACAACCACGAGCGCCCGCCCGGCCGAGGAGGCCGACAGCGCGCGCCGGCCCTCCCCGCCGCGGCGCAGGTCCGCGACGTAGGCCTCGATCTGGGCGGAGGTGACCGCGGCGAGGTCGGTGACCCCGGCGTCGGTGAGCCAGTCCAGGTAGCGCGCGGTGTCGCGCCGGTAGCCGGCCAGCGTGTTGCGGCTGAGCCCCTTCTCGACGGCGAGGTGGTTCAGCCAGGCGCGCCCGAGCGCGTGTGGGTCGACGCGGATCACAGCTTCTTCATGTCCGGGGCAATGCCCGCCGCTTGACGACGTCGCGCCAGTGCCTGCGGTCGCAGCGTGAACTCGGCGTCGGCGGGGCGCACGGCTGCGCCGTGGCGCAGCACGTCGTGGGCGGCGAGCACGCCGGCCACGGCGATGGAGTTGGCGACCTCGCCGGCGTGGACGGCGTCGCGGGCGGCGTCGAGGCCGATCCACTCCAGCGACATGTCCGCCTCCTCGTCCTCGGGCTCAGGGCGCTCGACGGCGCGCAGGTCGCGGGCGAGGAAGACGCGCACGGCCTCGTCGCAGAAGCCGGGGCTGGTCACCAGGTCGACCAGGCTGTCCCAGCTCCCGGCGTCGAGGCCGGCCTCCTCGCCGAGTTCGCGGCGGGCGGCGGTCAGCGGGTCCTCGCCGGCGAAGTCGAGGATGCCGGCGGGCAGCTCGAGGAGCCGGGTGCCCACGGCGTGGCGGTACTGGCGCACCATGGCCACGGCGCCGCGCTCCGCGTCGTAGGCGACGACGGCGACGGCGCCGAAGTGCTCGACGATCTCGCGGTCGGCGGTCCCGCCGCCGGGCATGACGACCTGGTCGCGGCGCACGGCCAGGATCGGGGCGTCGACGAGGGTCTCGGAGTCGGTGACGGTGAAGGTGTGGGTGCCGGGGGTGCTCATGGTCCTCAAGTCTAGGCCCGCGTCAGGCCTGCGGGGCCTCCGCCGCCGGGGCCCCGGAGCCGTCGCCGGAGTTCTGCCCGGACCCGGCGTCCGGGACCTGCGGGGTGGCGGCCTCGGCGGACTCGGCCGAGCCGTAGGCGCCGGAGCGGCCCTCGAGCTGCTCGGCGACGGCGAGCACGGTGGCGATGCGGCCCCAGGAGCGGTCGACGGAGTCGACGGTCGACGGCGCGCGGTCCGCGCCCTCGTCGCCCTGGCCGGCCGCACGCGTCAGGCCGATCGCGCCGGTGTCGGAGGCGGAGCCGATGCGGCCGGCGAGCACGACGCCGTTGCCGCGCTCCTGCATGGCCTCGACGAGGTTGGAGACGACCTGGGCGCCGAAGCCGGTCTCGCCGGCGCCGTCCGCGCCGCCGGTGACCACGACGACGACCTGGGCCGGGCGGATGGTGCCGCGCTCGTACTCGAGGTACCCGGCGTCGGCCAGTGCGCCGAGCAGTGCCTCGCGCTCGTCATCGTCGGCCTGGGGCTCACCGCTGTCGGGAGCGAGCATCAGCGCCGAGCCGAGCGCCTGGCCGGCGTGGGTGCCCGGGTCCAGGTGCTCCTCGGAGAGCTGCGCGCCGGCCGGCAGCGTGTTGGTCACGATGGTCTTGAGCTTGTCCGCGCCCTGCTGGTCGGTGAACTTCTCGGTCAGCGTGATGGTGCCGGCCTCGACGGCGTCGGCCTCCCGCAGCAGGCGGGAGATCCCGTCGACGTCCTCGTCGGCGGCGTCGGCGGTGCGCAGTACGAGCACCGGGCGGTCGGTGAGTGTCCCGGCGACGCTCTTGCCCGCCAGCTCGGAGACGACGGCGTCGGCCGAGGAGGCCTGCGCCTCGGCGACGGCGACCTCCTGCTCGGAGGCGCCGTCGTCGGCGGCCGCGGAGGTGTGCCCGCCGTCCGGGGAGTTCGGGGCGATGACGAGCGCGCCGAGGGCGACGCCCACGGCCACGCCGAAGCCGAGTCCCGCGATGAGGACGCCGGTGCGTCCCTGCTTGTTCTTGGCCATTGTTACGTCGGCTCCTTACTTGAACCAGCTCTGGACGGTCAACGCGATGTTGTTCCAGGTGTCGATCAGATTCTCGGTGAACCCGCCGTCACCCGCGGTGCCCGCGACGAGCACGACGACCGCGACGGCGACCAGGATGCCCAGGATCGCCCACAGCCACGCCGTCCCGCGGCCCGAGGGCACGTGGTAGAGGTCGATGACGGCCTCGGCGTCGATGAGGCGCGCGCCGACCTTGGAGCGGGTCAGCAGCGCGGCCGGGGTGGCCTCGGGGCGGTCGGCGAAGATCGCGTCGAGGTCCAGCGGGGCGCCGGCGTTGACCACCAGCTCTGCGCCGTGGTACTCGGCCAGCAGCAGAGCCAGGTCGGTCGCCGAGTCGGTGGCCGAGGGGAAGGTCATCGCGCCGATGCCGAGGTCCTGGATGCGCTCCAGCCCGGCGGCGTGGCCGTCGGGTTCGGCGGGCAGCACGACACGCGCGCCGCTGCGCAGGGTCTCGGACTCGATACCGGCGGGGTTGCCCACGATCAGGTCGGGGGTGTAGCCCTCGCGCACCAGGGTGTCGGCGGCGGAGTCGACGCCGATGAGGACCGGGTCGTACTCGCGGATGAAGTTGCGCAGGCGCTTGAGCTGGTCCGCGTGGTCCGCACCGGGGCTGACCACGACGACCTTGCGGCCCTTGACGGAGGCGCCGGTGTCCGGGATGCCGAGGCCGTCGATGAGCAGCGGGGCCTCCGAGTGGATGAACTGGATGGTGTTGCCGAAGAACGCCTCCATGTGCTCGACGAGGTTGCGCTGGGCCTCGTTGAAGCGGGTCTCGGCGGCCGCGCCGTCAACGGGGGCGGCGGTGCCCACGGCGTCGTTGCCGAGGAAGAGCTCGCCGTCCTCGGTCACCCGGCCCTTCTTGCCGCCGCGCAGCTTCGCGTGCGCCTCGGCGCCGAGGTCCTCGAACAGCGGGATCTCGGCGTCGATGAGCATCTGCGGGCCGAAGTTCGGCACCGCGCCGGTGCTGAACCGGGCGATGTTGACCACGGCGGCCGGGCGCAGGTCGATGAGCTGCTGGGCCGCCGGCCGGGAGATGTCGGGGGCGTCGACGACGGCGATGTCGCCGTCGGAGAACTTCTTCAGCCCCTTGGCCAGGGCCGCTCCGGTCAGGTCACGGACCGTGCCGTGGATGCCGGGCAGGTCGTCGGTGCGGGAGAACAGACTCATGGGCCATATTTTGACGCGCCCACCGCGCGGCGTGGCGGAGGCGCGCCGTGCGCTCCGGCCCGCGATCCCGCCCACGATCCGGCCTACCAGCCGACCCGCGGTCTCAGTCCCCCATCGCGGCGACCTCGGCCTGCGCGCGCTCGAGCAGTTCGGCGGCGTGCGCCCGGCCGGTGTCGGTGTCGGCCAGGCCCGCGAGCATGCGCGCCAGCTCGGCCACCCGGCGCTCGCCGGTCAGGGCGGTGACCTCGGAGGAGTCCGCGGTGGCCTTCTCGACGTGCAGGTGGGTGTCCGCGTAGGCGGCGACCTGCGGCAGGTGGGTGACCACGATGACCTGGTGGCTGCGGCTCAGCCGGGCCAGGCGCCGGCCGATCTCGGCGGCGGCGTGCCCGCCGACCCCGGAGTCGACCTCGTCGAAGACGAGCGTGGTCCCGCCGCTCTCGCCGGCCAGGATCACCTCGAGGGCCAGCATGACGCGCGAGAGCTCGCCGCCGGAGGCGGACTGGGCCAGCGGCCGGGCCGCGCCGTCGGCGGCCGGGGCGAGCATGAGCTCGACCTCGTCGGCCCCGCGCGGGCCGGGCGTGGCCGGGCGCACCTCGACGGTCAGGTGCGCGTCCCCCATCGCCAGGCCGGCGAGCTCGGCGGTGACGGCCTCGCCCAGGCCGGACGCCGCGCCCGTGCGCGCGTCGGTGAGGGCGCGCGCGGCGTCGTCAAGCTCTTTCTTAGCCGCCGTCACGGCGGCGGTGAGCTTCTCGACGGCGTCGGAGGAGACGTCGATGCGCTCGAGGCGGGCGGCGGCCTTGTCGCGCCAGGCCAGCACGCCGGCGGCGTCGGGGGCGTACTTGCGCGTCAGGGTCTTCAGCTCCTGCTGGCGCAGCAGGGCGTGCTCGAGGGCCTCGGGGTCGGCGTCGAGTTCGCCGAGGTAGCCGCCCAGTTCGGCGCTGACCTCGGAGAGCTCCGTGGTCACGGCGGCCAGCCGGCGGCCGAGGGCGACCAGCTGCTCGTCGCCGGAGCCGGTGAGCGTGCTCGCGGCACGCCCGAGGGCGACGGCGGCGGGCTCAGCGGTCGAGTCGTCGTAGCCGCCGAGTGCCTCGGCGCCGTCGATGAGGCCGAGCGCGCCCGAGGCGGACTCGCGCAGGGCGTCGACGTCCTGGAGGCGGCGGATCCGGGCGATCAGCTCGTCGTCCTCGCCGGCCTCGGGGGCGACCTTGTCGATCTCGTCGAGGGCGAAGCGCAGGCGGTCGACCTCCTGGGCCAGCTCGCGGCGCTTCCCGGTGCGCTCGGCGAGGTCCCTGGCCAGGCGGCGATGCTCGCGGTAGGCGCGGGCGTAGGCCTCCGCGAGCGGGGCGATGGCCGGGTCGAAGCGGTCGAGGGCGGCGAGCTGCTCGTCGGCGGAGAGCAGGCGCAGCTGGTCGTGCTGGCCGTGGATGGCCAGCACCCCGGAGGCGAAGTCGGCGAGCGTGCCGGCGGGCACGCCGCGCCCGCCCAGGTGGGCCCGGGAGCGCCCGGCGCCGTCGGCGGTGACGCTGACGGTGCGGGAGGCCAGCCAGTCGCCGTTCTCGTCGTCGCGCCCGCCGGCCTCGGCGACCACGGCGTCGGCGGCGGCGGCGACCGCCTCGGGCATGCCGTCGCGGGAGAAGCGGCCCTCGACGCTGGCGCGCTTCTGGCCGGTGCGGATGCGCGAGGCGTCGGCACGCCCGCCGGCGAGCAGGCGCAGGCCGGTGACCACCATGGTCTTGCCCGCACCGGTCTCGCCGGTGAGCACGGTCAGGCCGGGCGAGAACTCCGCGCCGGCGCGCGGGATCGCGCCCAGGTTCTCGATGGTGATGTCGGCGAGCATGGGCCCTACCCTAGCGCCGTGCGCTCAGTGACTCGTGCGTCGCGGGTTGGGACCGCGCCAGCCCTCGACGGGCAGGTGCAGCTTGGTCACGAGCCGGTCGGTGAAGGGCCGGTCGTCGAGGCGCACCCAGCGCACGGGGCGCCGGCCGCGCACGACCTCGACGCGCGAGCCCGGCGGCATGGCCACGGGCCGGAAGCCGTCCATGACGGCCAGGGCCGGGGTGGCGTGGCGGGCGGACTCGACGGCGACGGTCGAGGACGGGCTGACCACCAGCGGCTTGGTGAACAGGGCGTGGGCGTTGTTGGGCACCACGAGCAGCGCGTCGAGCTCCGGCCAGAGCACGGGGCCGCCGGCGGAGAAGGCGTAGGCCGTCGAGCCGGTCGGCGTGGAGATGAGCACGCCGTCGCACCCGAAGGAGCTCACCGGCCGACCGTCGACCTCGAGGACGGCGTCGAGCACGCCGCGGCGGTTGAGGTTCTCCACGCTGACCTCGTTGAGGGCCCAGCCGGTGTCGATGGTCTCCAGGTTCTCGTCGAGCACGCGCACGTCGACGGTCATCCGGTCCTCGACGCGGTAGTCGCGGTCGATGACGCGCTGGGCGGCCAGCTCGAGGGACTCGGCGTCCCACTCGGCCAGGAAACCGACGTGGCCGAGGTTGACGCCGAGCACGGGCAGGTCAGCGGCGTGCGCCAGGTCGGCCGCGCGCAGGAAGGTGCCGTCGCCGCCGAGGACGAGCACGAGCTCGACGCCCTCGCCGGCCTCGGCGGCCGGGTAGCGCGGCAGGCGCGCGAGCGCGGGCTCCTCCTCGAGCGGTTCGGCGTCGTCGAGTTCGAGGGTGCGCACCCGCACGCCGCCGGCCTCGAGCAGCTCGGCGACCCGCGCGGCCGACTTGAGATTGCTGCGGCGTCCGACGTGCGGGACGAGCAGGACCTCGCGGTCGTGGGCGGGTGCGGTCATTGAGGTCCCTCCTCGACGGCGGTGCGGATCATCTCGGCGGTCTTCTCGGCGCCCGGGTCGTTCGCCCCGGCGTCGTTGACCAGCCACAGGAAGTATTCTACGTTTCCGCTCGGTCCGGGCAGCGGCGAGGCGACCACGCCGCGCAGGCTCAGGCCGAGTCCGGCCGCGGCCGCGGCGACGTCCGCGGTGACCTCGGCGCGCAGCTCCGGCGAGCGGACCACCCCGCCGTGGCCGAGGCGGTCCTTGCCCACCTCGAACTGCGGCTTGACCATGGGCAGCAGGTCCGCGCCCGGGGCCATGACCTTCGCGATGGCCGGCAGCGTCAGCTTCAGCGAGATGAAGGAGAGGTCGCCGACCATCACGTCGCAGGGCCCGGCGGTCTGCTCGAGGTCGAGGAAGCGGATGTTGGTGCGGTCGAGCACGCGCACGCGCTCGTCGTCCTGGAGGCGCCAGATCAGCTGTCCGTAGCCGACGTCGACGGCGACGACCTCCCGGGCGCCGCGGTCGAGCGCGACGTCGGTGAACCCGCCGGTGGACGCACCGGCGTCGAGGACGCGGCGGTCCTTCAGGGTCAGCCCCTGCGGCTCGAAGGCCTCCAGGGCCCCGAGCAGCTTGTGGGCGCCGCGGGAGGCCCAGCGGTCCTCCTCGGCCTCCGTGACGCGCACGGAGACCTCCGGGGTGACCTGGGTGGCGGGCTTGGTGGCGGGCAGGCCGTTGACGCTGACCCGGCCCTCCTTGATCATGGTGACCGCCTGCTCGCGGGAGCGGGCGATCTTGCGGCGCACGAGTTCGGCGTCGAGGCGTCTACGGGCGGGCATGTGCCTCCTCCTCCGCGCCGCTGAGCGGCTGGTCCTTGAGCGCCGCCTGCAGCAGCGCGTGCGCCTCCTCGAGGTGGGCGGCCTCGGCGTCAGCGCTGTCAGCGCCCTCGGCGCGGCGCAGGAGATTTCCGACGCCCGCGCGCACCGCCTCCGGGCGCACCCTGGTCGCCGTCGGGTCGTGCGGGACGGGCGCCGGAGTCACGGGCGCCACCCCTCGGCGGCGCGCTTTGCGTGGGTGCCCTCGGCGCGTACGACGCTCGCGGGCTCGCCGGCGTCGGCGGCGGGCCAGGCGGCGGCCAGGACGGTGCGCAGACCCTGGGTGGGCGTGGAGTCGGCGGTTCCGCCGCGCAGGACGACGGTGCCGTCCTCGACGTCGGCGGTAAAGCCGCCCTGGGCGCCGACCTCGAGCTCGGCGGGCTCGGCGAAGAGCCCGGACATGTCGTCGGCGATGTAGGTCGGGCGCTGCTCGGGCGGGGCGGCCAGGAGCTCGGCGGCGCCGGAGACGCCGGTGAGCACCTGGAGGGTGTCCAGGCCGGCGGCGTTGCCGCCCTGGATGTCGGTGTTGAGGCGGTCGCCGACGGCCAGGGGTCGCTTCGCGCCGAAGCGGCGGGCGCCGACGTCGAACATGGCGGCCTCGGGCTTGCCGGCCGACAGCGGGGTGACTCCGGTGGCGGAGACGACGGCAGCGACCATGGAGCCGTTGCCGACCATCAGGCCGCGCTGCATGGGCAGCGTGGTGTCGAGGTTGGTGGCGATGAAGCGCGCGCCGGCGTGGATCGCCAGCGCGGCCTCGGAGAGCTGCTCCCAGCCGGTGCGCGGGTCGTGGCCCTGCAGCACGGCGGCGGGTTGTTCGTCCGCGGAGTCGACTACCTTGAGGCCCGCGTCGGCGGCCAGCTGGCGCAGCGTGTCGGCGCCGAGGACGAGCACCGGGGTGCCCGGCTCGAGTTCGGCTCGGACGAGCTCCACGGCGGCCTGGGCGGAGGTGACTATCTTCTCGGAGGTGGCGTCGAGCCCGATGGCGCTAAGCATCTCCGCGACGGTCTCGGGGGCCCGCGAGGCGTTGTTGGTGACGTAGACGTCCGTGAGCCCGGAGGCCGTGATGGCCTCGACGGCCCCGGGGATGGCGTCGCCGCCCTCCCAGACGGTGCCGTCGAGGTCGAGCAGGACGGCGTCGTAGTTCTCGGCGATGGTCATCGCGGTCTACTCCACCCCGCCGCGGTCGAGCTCGGCCAGGCGGTCCTCGACGTCGGTGACGCCGAACTCGTCCTGGCGGCGGGCGGCGAGGAACCACTCGCGGGCCTCGGCGCGGCGGTCGACGTTGAGCAGCGCGTCCGCGTAGGCGTAGCTGAGGCGCGCGGCCTCGGGTCCCTTGTCCTTCTTGTCGGGCCCGGCGGCCTCGATGGTGGTCACGGCGGAGTCGTGGTCGCCCATGTCGGCGCGCGCACCGGCGGCGACGATGGCCAGCTCGATGGCTGAGTCGTCGTCGAGCTTCTGGGCGTCCTCGCCGCGGGCGAGCTCGAGGGCGCGCTCCGGGCGGCCGAGGCCGCGCTCGCAGTCGGCCATGACGGCCAGCAGACCGGGGCCGCCGCTCATGCGGCGGGCGGCGCGAAGCTCCGAGAGGGCCTCGTGCCACTCACCGGCGCGGTAGGCGGCGATGCCGTTGGTTTCACGGGTGACGGCCACGCGGCCGGCACGGTCCTTGGCGGCGCGCGCGTGCTCGAGGGCGCGGCGCGGAGACTCGTCCATGAGGATCGCCGCGGCGGCCAGGTGCTGGGCGACCTTATCGGCGTTCTGCTTGGCGAGCACCTTGAGGTCCTGCAAGACCATCGGGTCGAGGTCCTGGATGTCGACGTCGGAGGGGATCTCCGGCTCGTTCATTCGGTTGTTGAGCCGCTCCTCGCGGAAGCCGGGGCGCTGCGGGTTCAGACCGGCGCGGTCGCGCTCGCGGCCGGCACGCTGAGCATGACCCTTGCCGCCGCGGCGGTTCTGGCTGCCACGGCCGCCGCGGTCGTTGCGGCCACGCCCGCCGCGTCCGCCGCCGGCGTTCCCGCGGTGTCCGCCGCGGCCGTCGCGGGAGTTGCGACGCTGCCCGTCGTTGTCGCGACGGCCGCCGCCTCGGCGTCCGTCCTTGCCGTGACGATCGTCGTCCATCGGTGCACCATCACTTCCGTATGTCTGGGGCCGGTCAAACCGGAGTCTACGTGCGCAAAAGGCACGGAGCGAAGAAGAGGACTTCGACTGTCCTTCTCCCTCACCCCGTGCCTTAAGCATCCACTGTTTGATTATTTTGACTTGTGGTGTCGGCGGTGACTTACTCTCCCACACCCTCCCGAGTGCAGTACCATCAGCATAGGCGGGCTTAGCTTCCG